>CASEDN010000112.1 GCA_949286645.1 uncultured bacterium | reverse complement strand
TCTTAATGAATTAGAAATATTATTTAAGATATTTTCTTATAATGGAATTGTTACAGATGATGTCAAAAGGACAAATACTGTGTTAAACAAAAATGAAATAATAATAATAATAATAGATCCAGATGCTTTTTATATATCAAAAGAGTCACCAAAAGATTTATTGGTAAGAAATAAAAAGGAATTGTTATATATTTTTAAAAGTTTATTATTACATAGTGCCAGGGAAAATGAAAACAGTAAAAAATGGCTATTAATTAATAGGAAAATTGATAATGATTTAACCAATTTTGAAATAGAAGAAAACACAAATATTACAAATGAATTTTCTAAAAGATTAGGTTATGTAAAAAGACCTATAGATTATTTTATAAAGTAAATATTTACAAAATGAACAACAATATAACACTAAAAACTTATAATCTATGATAATATAATTATAGAATTAATATGGAAGTGGTGTAGTAAAATGTTAGAAATAAAAGAGTATAATAATAAATATAAAGAAGATGTAAAAGACTTATTAGTGGAGTTACAAGACTATCATGCAACTATAGATGAACAAAAGATAATGACTAATGTAGATAATTACAAAGAAGAATATTTTAATTTAGTACATAATGAGATTATAGAAAATGAAGGTAAAATCTTTCTTGCTTTAAAAGATTCTAAAGTACTAGGACTTACCGCTTGTCTCGTTGATGACTTACCATTTGGACAAAACTACGTTAGTACTTGCCCCCAAAGAGGTAGAATATTAAAACTAATTATAAAAGAAAATGAAAGAGGACAAAGTATAGGTAGTGCTTTATTAGAAAAAGCTGAAGACTATTTAAAAAATATAGATTGTAAATATATAGATATAGATGTTTTTGGTACTAATAAAGCAGGTTTAGAGTTTTACCTTAAAAAAGGGTACATCATAAGAACCTATAAAATTATTAAAGAAATATAGGATAATTATAATGAGAAAAGATTTAAAATATAAAGAAATAGTAAAAAGATTAACACTTGAAAACTTTGATATCTTAAAAGAAGAATATAAAATTAATCATAACGTCATGTTAGGAATATTAGATTATGGTTTACATGATAAAGATATTTTTGAAGACAAAAGAAAAATCCTAAATAAACTTAAATACAAATATCAGTTTTCTTTAGTCTTAAAAGATTCAAAATATGGGATAATAAGTGATACTCATATAGGTAACGAAAAGGATAGTCCATACTATATTAATAAAAGTTTCAATCTTTTAGAACAAAATGGTATAAATAAGGTTTTACATACAGGAGACATATTAGATAGTTATGATGAAAGATGTGATCTTACTCAAGATGAGTTAATAAACTTGCATTATAAACAGATTGTAAGATTTCATGATATTTGGCCAACTAATATTATAACTTATGCCATATTAGGTAACCATGATACTAAGTTTAAAAGATTAGGTATTAATTTATATAAAGAGTTATCATCTGATACTTTTACTATTCTAGGAGCAGGAGGTGCTTATCTTAAATGTTCTAACTACAAACTATTCCTAGAACATAATGTCCCAACATCAGTTTTAGTACCACCTCACTATAATTATGATGTAATATTAAAAGGACATTCTCATTTCTTTAAGTTTAAAGAAATGAGAAATGCCTTTAGAGTAGCTAGTTGCAGTAATCTCCAACCTAATAGTTATTCGTTTGGATTTTATGCACCAGGCTTTGCCACTATCTCTACAACAGATGGACTAGTAATAGATGGCTATAATTTTATTAAAGATGAAACAGTCCACACTTTAACTCTCAAAATAAAAGACTAGAAATTCTAGTCGTTTTTACATGTAGCACCTAAACTTTCGTAGACACTCTTAATATCATCAACACTGATTTTACCATCTTTAATTAGTTGTCCATTAGCAGAATCAATTTCAAGTAATTTATCAGTATCAACTTTTGCATAATTGATATCAACAGTAGAAGTTAATTTATTATCTGTCACATCAACATTATACTCATAGTATTCTACATCTTTATAAGGGCTATATAAAGATTCAATCTGTTCTTTATAAGTATTAAGTATATCAGTACTATCAGTTTCAACTGTCTCAACAGTCTTAACCCTTGAAACATAATCTCCTTCATACTCAACATTATATTTTAAGCTAGTCTTAATTCCATTTTGATTCATTGTTCTTGTACAAGTCATAGATTCTGTACTATTACCACAACCAGTAACTAGTAATAAAGAGCATACTCCTAAAACTACTTGCCAAATTTTAAATTTCTTTTTCATATATTTCCTCCTATTATTAATTTATCACTTTTTATAAAATTTTACTACAACTTTCGACAAAATAATGAAATATCTTTTGTTAATATAGAGACGGTGATAATAATGACAAAGAGTTTTTTTATAACAATGTTAGTGGCAATTTTAATAGGAACAGTACTAGGTAATTTTTTATTTGAACAGTACAAACTAGAATCAGAGGCTGTTATTAAAGAAGTTAATAGTACTTATTTTTTAATGGAAGGATCATACAGTACAGAAGAACAAGCTAAAAAAGCTGTTTCTAATATAGAGCCATATTTAATTGTAAAAGAAGATGCTAATTATATTGTTTATCTTGCCATAACCTCATCTAATGATAATTTAGAGAAGTTAAAGAAAATGTATAAAGAAGAAGATATTAATGCTTCTATTAAAAAGATGAGTATTGAAAACGAAGAATTTCTAGCAACACTTGAACAAATGGATATCCTACTTAACAAAACTAAATCAAATGATGAGATAACTTCTATTAATGAAGTAGTACTAGCTAACTATCAAGAATTTGTTTTAGAGTAAAATTTAAATTATTTGTATAAAATATAAATGAAGGGGGTCAAAAATGAAAATAAAAGAAATACCAAAAAGTGAAAGACCTAGGGAAAAATTAATTAAAAAAGGTGCTAACAGCCTATCTAGTAGTGAACTCTTAGCCATTATTCTTGGAGAAGGAGTAAAAAATGTTAATGCCAATGAACTTGCTTTTGAATTATTAAAGGAAGTTAGAAGCATGAAAAACTTTGTTAATCTAAATTATCAAGAACTTACTAAAATAAAAGGAATAGGACCCGTAAAAGCCACTAAAATCCTTGCTATGGTAGAACTTGGTAAAAGAATATTCTTAGAAAGTGATGAAGAGAAAGAAAAGCTAACTACTGCTAAAGATATTTATAACTACTGCAAATCATTTTTTTATGGACTAAAACAAGAATGCTTTTACTGTATTTATCTAGATAGTAAGAAAAAAGTACTTAGTAGTAAACTATTGTTTAAAGGTACTATGACTAAAAGTAATGTTCATCCAAGAGAAATATTTAAAGAAGCTTATAAAGTTAGTGCCAGTTATATAATATGTATTCATAATCATCCTTCAGGAAGTGTAAATCCAAGTCCTAAAGACATAGAGTTTACTAATTATTTAATAGAACTAGGAAAAATCCATGGAGTCTTGATATATGATCACTTAATAGTTAGTGAAAGTAAATATTTTAGTTTTTTAGAAAATAATTTACTAGATTAATTGCAAAAATAAAAAGTTATTAGTATACTAAACTTTGAAAGGAACAGATACTATGTATAGAAAAAGTAAAAAAAGAAGAAAAATTATTATTATCATTATAGTTATAATCATAGCATTTTTTGTTTTATTTTACTCTCTATCATCAAATAGAAAACTAACAGCAGTAGAATCATTCTTTAAAGATGCCGCTACTATCATCACAAGAGGAGTAATGTTACCATTTACTTCCCTAAATGCTGATAAAGATACTGATTTAACAGAAAGTTATGTAATTCAAAAGAATTTAAATGTTCATTTAGAAGAAGAAATAGAACAACTACGTGATGCTTTAGATTTAAATCAGACTTTAACTGGCTATGATGTAGTTAATGCAACTGTCATATCAAGAAATAGAAGTTATTGGTATCAGACTCTAACAATAGATAAAGGTAGTAAAGATGGCTTAAAGAAGAACATGGTCGCTATTACTAAAGATGGACTTATTGGTAAAATTCAAAATGTTACTAATTATTCTAGTGAAATAAAACTTATAACTGCCAATGATGTAAATAATAAAGTATCTGTTTCTATCGCTACGACAACAGGAGAAACTACTGCCATACTTAGTGGTTATGATAAAGAAAATAACTTAGTATTAATAAGTGGAGTAGATAGTAAAGTAGGAATTAATAAAGGTGATGTAGTAACAACTAGTGGATTAGGTGGAATGTTTCCAAGAGGAATATATATAGGAGAAGTAGAGACTATTACTAATGATAAGTATGGATTAAGTAAAACTTTAGGAGTAAAGACAAATCAAAACTTTAATAATATTCACTATGTTACTGTCCTTAAGGAGGAAAAACAGTGATATTTCAAATAATAATAGTTGTAATATCTTTCTTTTTAGATGGCATCCTAAGTAATTTTCTTCCCTATATGATGGGAGATTTATCTTTATTTACTCCATACTTTACTTTAATTAGTCTTGTTATAATTTATCCATTCTTTAAGAAAAAAGATAAAGATTATTATATTCTAGTAGGAATAACAGGATTCCTTTATGATTTATTCTATACAAATCTTTTATTTACCCATGCTATTTTCTTTTTATTAATAGGACTAATAGTAAGTTTTATCTATAAGAAAATGGAACTTAATCTTTTAACTAACTTATTTTTAACTATATTAGTAATAGTAATTTATCAAACTATTTTCTCACTTAGTCTATTTATCTTTAATGTAGTACCTGTTTCTATAGAAAGTACTCTTTATTTAATATACAATAGTTTAATACTAAACATTATCTATGGAGAAATACTATATTTAATTTGTAAATATATGCCACATAAAAGACATTTAAACTGATGTCTTTTTCTTTTGCTTAATACATATAATTAAGTGGTGATATAAATGGTAGAATCTAAATTTTATAAGAAGAAAGAACCACAACATAATAACAATTTAAAAAAGCATATAAGAGTCTTTATTA
This sequence comes from uncultured bacterium, assembly GCA_949286645.1. GTDB lineage: Bacteria > Bacillota_I > Bacilli_A > RF39 > UBA660 > Onthousia. Next base: position 12,160 of record CASEDN010000112.1, on the reverse strand, counting down.
CAAAAGTATTACTAACTATAATAGTAACTCTTATTCTTTTAATAGGATTTAAAACGAATCTAGAATTTAAAAGTAATTTTAATAAATATGTTTATAATACATCACTACCATTTACTGACTTTAAAACACTTTATGATAAATATTTCTTAGGTACAAAGAAAGAGTCTAATGAGACAAAAGAAGTTTTTAATGAAGATTTAGTTTATACTGATAAAAGCATGTATGAAGATGGTGTTAAATTAACAGTAGAATCTAATTATTTAGTAAAAGCTTTAGATAGTGGTATCGTAGTTTTTATAGGAGATAAAGATAAATATGGTAAAACAGTTATTATACAGCAGATGAATGGAGTAGATGTTTTCTATGGTAATGTAACATCAAGTGTAAACATGTATGATTATGTAGAGAAAGGTTCTCTAATAGGAGAGACTATAGATACTAATCTATATCTAGCATTCCAAAAAGAGGGTAGTTTTGTCGACTATAAAGAATATATTAAGTAATATCTCTATTCATCCAAGTTGTTACTTCTTAATAGTTTTATCTCTTCTTTCAGGATATTTTAATCTAATAGCAATTACTACTATTCTTCTTTTAATCCATGAATGTGGTCATTTCTTTACAGCCTATTTCTTTAACTGGGAAGTAGATAAAATAGTTTTCTATCCCTATGGAGGAGTATCTAAGTTTAATCATGAAGTAAACTGTCCCATAAAAGAAGAGTTAATAGTTCTTCTAATGGGACCAATTATGCAGTTAGGATGTTATCTAGTTTTAATGAATATACCATACTTCTATAACTATCAAGAAATAATAAAAACTATAAATTATAGTATATTGTTATTTAATCTTTTACCAATCTATCCCTTAGATGGAGGTAGAATCATGCAATTAATTATTTGTTATTTAACATCATATAATCTTAGTTTTAAAATAATATATTTTATCTCATTCATCTTTCTTTGTCTTATTACAATCTTCTTTTTCTATAATCCTACTATAAATATTTTACTAATCATCGTTCTCTTAGTAATAAAACTACTAAAAGAAAAAAGAAATATAAATTATTATTTAGAAAAGTTTATTTTAGAAAGATACTTACATAAATATAAGTTTAAAAAGAGCAAAATAGTTAAGAGAACTAAAGACTTTAAAAGAGACTATCATCACCTAATTAAGATTAATGATAAATATTTTTTAGAAGAAGAATACTTATTAAGGAAATATAAAGATAAATTATAGTGACATATTACTACTATAGATGTTATAATTAAAAAGACAAAGAAAGTAGAAGGAGAAACATATGGAACAAATAATAATTAATATAATGGAACAAGTTGGTTACTTAGGAGTATTCCTTTTAATCGCTATAGAAAATATTTTTCCACCAATACCATCAGAAGTAATATTAGTATTTGGTGGTTTCATGACTACTTATACATCACTTAATATACCTATAATGATACTAGCAGCGACACTTGGTTCTCTACTTGGAGCGATAGTACTTTATTATATTGGTAAAATCTTTAATAAAGAAAGATTAAAAAGAATAGTAAATGGTAAAATAGGTAAAGTATTAAGACTTAAAGCCAGTGATATAGAAAAAGCCGATAAATGGTTTGATACTAAAGGTAATAAAACAGTTTTCTTCTGTAGATTTATACCAATTGTAAGAAGCTTAATATCTATTCCTGCTGGTATGAGTGAGATGCCTATGCAAAAGTTTTTACTTTATACCATATTAGGTTCTCTAATCTGGAATACAGTTTTAATAATAGTAGGTAGTATAGTAGGGGATAAATGGGAAACAATAGTTGGTTACTTAGATAACTTCTCTAATATAATCTTAATAATACTAGTAATAATCTTTGTAGTTGCAATGTACTACTGGTTTGTAATAAGAAAAAAGAAACAAAGTAAAAAGGCCTAGAAATCAAGTTCTAGGTCTTTTTGAATAAATTATAATTTCAGCAGAAGTAGCAGTATCTATACTAGAGAAAAATATATTAAACATTTGATACTTTAAAAACTGAAACAAAAAAGTTTGCTCTAGAAACAGCAGTACTACCAGTATATAAAAATTGAACAGTACTATTAGTAGACGCTTGAATTAATGTTCCATCTTGTATTGTAATATCACTATTAACGCTATTAGTATTATTAGTAGGTGCTAAACGATCTTGAGGAACTCCATTAATAATAGGAATTATAGATCCATTTTGATTAACACCAAATCTTCCTGTTAAACTAAAAGAAACATAATAAGTACCAGGACTTGGTAAAGTAATAGTAGCATTACTTACAGTAATATTAGGTGTTCCTCCACTAAATTGTAAAGCTAGTGGAATTACACTACCAGAACTAATATCCGTTGCTTGATTTACAACAAAGGCATAATTATTATTTAGACCAGGTCCAGTAGGTCCCGTAGGTCCTGTTTCACCTGTAGGACCAGTAATTCCCGTCGCTCCAGTTGGTCCAATTGGTCCAGTTGGTCCAGTAACCCCACTTGCACCAGTCGCACCTGTAGGACCTGTCACCCCAGTTACTCCCATAGGTCCAGTTGGACCAGTAGGACCTAAAATAAAACATCCATTATGATAAAAGTTTTCCATTATCATCACCACCTAATATAAAGTATGAAATAACTTGTATTTATGACAAAAAAAGCTAGGACAAGCCTAACTTAATTTTTTACATAATAAAACCTCTGATAAACAGAGGATAAAATCTAAATGGTGGAGAATAGGGGGATCGAACCCCTGACCTTCACGGTGCAAACGTGACGCTCTCCCAGCTGAGCTAATTCCCCATCGCTTAAGAACAAATCGATTATATCACAGTAAAAAAACGCTTGTCAATATTTATTTGTAAAAAAATATATGTTATTATTGTAGCAAGGAGTGAAACAGATGAAAGTTTTATTATATGCAGAAGGACTAAAAGTAATAGGAGTAAGTGGACTAGGTAAAGCGATACAGCATCAAATGAAAGCTTTAGAGTTAGAAAACATTCCTTATACTACTAATCCAAAAGATACTTATGATATCGCTCATATCAATACTTATTTTTTTAAGTCCTATTTTCTTGCAAGAAAATTAAAGAAGAAAGGTATAAAAATCGTATATCATGCTCATTCAACAGAAGAAGATTATCGTGATGGTTTTATCTTCGGACATTTAACAAGTAAGTTATTTAAGCAGTGGTTAATAAAATGTTATCGCTATGGAGATATTATTGTAACTCCTACAGAATATTCTAAAAATATCTTAGAGCATTATAAAGGACTAGAAGATAAGAAAATAGTCGCTATATCTAATGGCTTAGAATTAGATTTCTTTAAGCCTGATAAATCTTATAAAGAAACATTTCGCAAAAGATATGATTATAAGAAAGATGATAAAGTAATAGTAGGTATTGGTATATATAGTAGAAGAAAAGGAATAGTTGACTTTGTAGAACTTGCCAAACGTTTACCTGAATATAAATTTATTTGGTTCGGTTCAAGTCCTATCGCTGCAGCGACTAGTGATGTAAAAAAAGCATTAAAAGAATCAAAAGACTTACCTAACATCAAGTTCCCAGGACACGTTCCTCAAGAAATGATAAGAGAAGCCTTAGGAGGATGTGACTTATACTTATTCCCAACTTTTGAAGAGACAGAAGGTATTCCAATCATCGAAGCATGTGCCATGGAGACTAATACCATAATAAGAGATATACCAATATTTAATTATCTAACAGATGGAGTTAATGTTTATAAAGCGAAAGATGTTATGGAATTTGAAAAGAAGATAAATATGTTTTTAAATGGAGAGTTAAAAAGTGTAAGTAAAGGAGCTAGAAAAATAGCAGAATCTTGTGATATTAAAACAGTAGGCAAACAGTTAAAAGAAGTATATGAAGAAGTGTTAAATAAATAGTTTTCAAAAGCTTTAAAATATGCTCTTCTTAAAAAGAGGAGGGATAAAAGATGAATGAAACTACAAACAACACATTAGAACAAAAAATAGACAATTTATCGATAGAAGAACTTAGACAAATATTGAAACTAGTAGTAGAAGCATCTTCTGAAGTACAGGCAAATAATCTAACAGAAATAATTCTAAATAATGAAATTCTTAGAGATAGAGAAAATGATGAAGAGGATACTAAGAAGAGTGCTCATCATATGTAAAAACTATGTAAATTAAATATCTAAATGATTATAATTAAGTGAATAATAATAAAAAAGTCAGGTTTAAATCACCTGATTTTTTTAAACATTGTATTCTCGCATCTTTTCATTACCTATATTTAAAATAATACCAACTAAGATTAAATAAGATAATAAACTACTACCACCATAACTAATAAATGGTAAAGTAATTCCTGTAATTGGTAAGAGTCCTAAAGTCATACCAATATTTTGTACTTGTTGAAATACAAGCATACCAATAATACCTGCTAAAACAAATTTATCTCTTGATGCAATTCTTTTAGTAGCCATATTAATTAATCTTGTATCAAAGAAAATAATAATTGCAATTAAAACTATCGCTCCTAAAAGTCCAAAGTTAGAAGCATAAACAGCAAAGATAAAGTCAGTTCCAGACTCTGGGAAATATATTGGTGTCTGATTAAATCCATGTCCAAATACTCCTGCAGAACCAATCGCCGCTAGGGCATTTTCTAACTGTAATCCACTACCATTTTGCCAGTCCAAAATCCTATCAAATCTATAATACAAATCAGTACCAAAGATACTTACAAATAAATCTTCATTTAAGAAATAACATCCTAACACTAATCCAAGAACTATTGCAATTATAACTCCTAAAATAACAAACCATCTAAGCCTAATTCCTGATGTAAACATCATACAGAAGTAAATTATAAAGTAAATCATAACAGAACCAGTATCAGGCTCTAAAAAGGTTAAAACACTAGGAATTAAAACAACTATTAAAGTCTTTAAAATAAATATAAACTCTTCTTTAATACTAGGATGATCTGTAGTCTCTCTAAAATTAGATATCATAACAGCAAGTACTAACATAATAAAAATCTTCATAAACTCACTAGGTTGAAAACTACCTATATAAGGAATAACAAACCAACACTTACTATTATTAATCTCAGGAGCAAAGAGTAGTAGTGATACTAATAAGATATTTCCTATAATATAGAAAAGCCAAGCATTCCTATACAAATAATCATTTTTAAGCTTAAAAAGAATTACAATTATAACAACTCCTACTAAATACCATATTGCCTGTTTTAAAGCTAAATTCCCATTATCAGGAGAAAGATAAGTCATCGCACTATATATAGTAGTAATACTTATAATAAAAAACAAAACAATAGGTATAACAATAGTTAAATCAATTTTCTGTCTTCTCTTCAAAACACCACGTCCTTTCATATCAAGTCATTACTATTATATCAAAAAAAAGTACATTTTATTATATAAAATACATAAAATGTAATAGGAGGGAAAACTATGAAACAATTACCACCAATTTTTAAAGTGAGTAATAATATAAGAGATACTAATCAAAAATATTTCTATGATAAAGGAAATAATAAAATAAAACCTAACGAAGTTAAAAAAAATATTGATAATAACTTATCAATAGAAGAAAAAATAAATAAAATTTTTAGAACTAAAGGTTATGCTTTTAATATCCCTGTAGAAATTACTTTCTCTAATAAAACAGTTAATACCTATCTTGCCTTAAAGAAAAATGATTCTATCATAACATTAGATAATGAAGTAATTCCCATATCAACAATTACTAAATTAGAAATAAAAAGCCCATCGGACTAAAGATGGACTTTATTTTTTATACACCACTAACTAAGACATCAGGTAAACATTTAATAGCAGAAACACAATCTAAATTAATAGTAAAGAATGTACTAGTTAAAACATAAGGCTCACTACTACTAGTATCAGGATTTTGTGCTAAAACTCTACAAGTACAACAATTACCTTCTAGGTTTTCAAGTCTAAAGATAGAAGAAGTACCATTAACTGTTCCAAGAGTATAAGGAAAACTCCAACGACATCCTGTAGTACAGTTATATAAATTTATTGGTCTTGTGTTATAGCACACTAAACTAGGAGTAGGACCTAAATAAGGCTTATCACATCCTAGAACTTCGCAAGAATCATCTTTAGAATTTTGTAAGCAAAGAATAGTCTCTAAGATGGAAGTTAAGCAACTTTTATCATCACACATAAATTATCCTCCTTTTATAAATTATCAATAATAATATCATCCAAACAACTAACAACACAGATACAATCTAAATTAATAGTTATAAAATCATTTGTAGATAGGTATGTTCTATTAGAATCACTAGTATCAGGATTAGGTCTTAATACACGACATTTGACGCAGGCATCATCAACAGACTCCACTCTAAAAACAGATGAAGTATTAGTATTACCATCTATTGTATAAGTAGTACTGAAGATATTACCAAATCTAGTATAGAAAGTAACTGGTCTTGTATTAAAACAAATAATATTAGGACTACTTCCTAAATAAGGTCTAGTACAAGACTCATCAAAACAATCACTACCTCCGGCATTTCTTTGTAATATATCAATAACCTTTAATAATTTACCTAAACAACAAGTATCTTTCTTTTCTTTCACTGTTTACACCACCTCTTATCTATTATCTAATATAGGTTATGATACTAATAAATTTTTGTGTAGTTAATAACCTATAACTTCTATTATTAGTTTATGATACTATTCTTGATAATTTCCACTTTTATTTTTTTTACTAATAGAGTATAATTGTTAATAGGTGATAAAGATGAATTTATTAGATATTCAGTATATTATAATTATTGCCGTAATATTAATAATATTACTAGCAGTACTAAAAGCTAATAAGAAAGATGCTAATATTGATTTAAATAAACTAGTAGAGTATCTTGGTGGAAAAGATAATATTATCAGTACAGAATCTAAACTATCTAGGTTTATTGTAACACTAAAAGATACTTCTAAAGTTGATAAAGAATCAATCCAGAAATTAGGTGCTAAAGGTATAGTTGAGATTAATAATCAATTAAAGATTATCTTAGGACCTGAATCTAAACAATTAAAAAAATATATTGATGAATTAAAATAGAGTTTTCTCTATTTTTTTCTTTTTCTTCTATAATTCGACAAATTTCTACAAAACTATGACATATACTTATTTTAGAAAGAGGGAGAAAAATGTCGTATATTGAGGTTATAATTGAAAGTGTACTTTTATTACTTTGCCCATTAGCATTACATTTACTATATACAATCTATAAAAATAATTTATCAATAGAAGAGAAAGATTTAGGATTTGAAATCGCTATTATTTCATCATTATATTTTGTCTTGAGATATGGAACTTGTTGTTATAATGATTATCCAATTATTCTCTTTGATATTCCATTACTAATCTGTTATTACAAAAGAAAAATGTCTTTAGCAGTCTTTATATCATTAATATTAATTATTTATGAGACTCTATTCTTAGGCATTAATCCTTTATTCCTAGCCTTAGAATATAGTAGTTATTTAATAGTATATTCTCTACTAGTAAGAAGAAAACTAAAGCCTATTAATGTTGTAAACTACTTTATTATAATTAAAAGTTTTATGTTATCTCTTGCTGTATTTTGGTTTATTAGTCCAGAAAGAAGTTATAGTTCTAACTTATTTTATATCTTTACTATTATAATAACTCTTTACTTTGTAACTAATATAATCATATCTATATTCGCTAAAGGAGAAACAATAGTAGAGTTACATAATGATTTACAAAATATTGAAAAAGAAAAAGAGTTAAGACGTTCTTTATTTAAAGTAACTCATGAAATAAAGAATCCTATCGCTGTATGTAAAGGTTACTTAGATATGATAGATGTTAATGATAAGAAAAAGGTAAGGAAATATGTTCCTATTATTAAAGATGAAATAACAAGGACTTTAATTTTAATGGATGATTTTCTAGATTATACGAAAATAAAAATAGAAAAAGAAGAAATGGATATAGTTATGTTACTAGAAGATCTAGAAGACTACTTAAAAGATTTATTTAAGAAAAATGGTATAAAGTCTGAATTTAATTTGCCAGCTGAAGATATTTATATAGAAGCAGACTATAATAGATTAAAACAAGTCTTTATTAATCTTTTAAAAAATGCTGTAGAAGCGAAAGATGCTAGTAAGAAAGAGAATAAAATAAAAATAAGTTTAGAAAGTGATAATAGTTTTATGAAAATAATAATTGAAGATAATGGAGTAGGTATGGATAAAGATGTTCTAAATAAAGTTAGTGATATGTTTTTTACAACAAAAAAGAAAGGAAGTGGACTAGGTGTTAGTCTATCTAAAGAGATAATAGAACAACATGAAGGAAGTTTTGTATATAATTCAGTAAAAGGAGAAGGAACAAGAGTAATAGTTACTTTACCTAGAGGAGAGTTTGTGGCATAATATTATTGAAGTGGTAATATGTGGAATATAGAAGAAATAAAAAAAGATGTAAGAAGTAATCTATCTGATTATAGGTATAATCATTCAATAAGGGTAATGGAAGAAGCTGAAAGACTAGCAAAACATTATCATTGTGATGTCGAAAAATGTAGAGTTTGTGGTTTAACTCATGATATGTGTAAGGAGTTTACAAGAGAAGAAAATGAGAAAATTATTGAAGAATATAGTTTACCTAAAGAATTATTAAATAGTGAAAATAAAAATCTTACTCATGGTTTTATTGCATCTGTTCTTGTTAAAGAAAAGTATAATTTTACTAATGATATGATTTTAGCGATTAGATATCATTCAACTGGTTATCCTGAGATGGATCTACTTGCCAAAATTATATATTTAGCAGATAAAATTGAAAAAGGAAAAGATTATCCTGGAATTGAAGAAGAAAGATATCTTGCTTATCAGAATATTGATAAAGCTATTATTTTATGTTTAAATAACCAAATAAAACACTTAAAAGAAAAAAATAAAGTAATAAATAAAATGGGCTATAAAACATTAAAGTTTTTAGAGAAAATTACTATTAATTGAAATATTCTTAAAATAATGCTACAATTTATTTAGTTTAAGTTGGAAAGAGAGTGAAGTTTACTATGAATGAAAATAAAGGTAAAGAGATAATTAGTAATACTAATAACAATCAAACTTCTAAACCAGTTAAAGATAATAAAGAAATGAAAAAGAAACTAATGAGGATAATGTTAATAGTAGCAGGAGTTCTTGTATTATTTTTAATTATTATCTTAATATTTTCTTTATTTGGTAGTGGTAATAAAAGTTATGAAGAGATAGAACAAGATTTAAAAAATGCTGCTATAGAATATTATGAAGTACAAAGTGGCTTATTACCACAGGAAGAAGGAGAAACTATTACAGTTAGAGCTAATGCTTTAGTTGAGGCAGAACTAATGAAACCATTAAGTGAACTTAGAGAAGGAGAAAGTTGTAGTGGTAGAGTAGAAGTTTCTAAAGTTGGTGATAATATAGTTTATACTCCATATTTAGATTGTGGAGATAAATATACTACTAAAGAATTATATAAAGCTGTTTTAGAACAAGGAATAGTAACATCAGGGAATGGGTTATATGATTTAAATGGTGAAAAAGTATATAGAGGTGATGATGTTAATAATTATGTTAGTCTAGATAATGCTATTTATAGAATTGTTAAAGTGACATCTGATAATAAGCTGTTATTAATATTAAATGAAGTAGATTCTACATTATCATCTTATTATGATGATAGATATAATCCAACTAAAAGATTTAATAGTGGCTTTAATGATTATCGCATTAGTAGAATTAAAGAATTTTTAGATGATTTATATAAAGGTAAAAATGATATAAAAATATTAAGTAAAAATGATAAAGAAAAATTAGTAAGTTTTAACCTATGTCTAGGTAAAAGAAATGCTACTGAAACTAGCAATACAAATGCTATAGAATGTAGTGATGTATTGGAAAATCAAATGATAGGATTATTAACAGCAAGTGATTATATGAATGCATCATTAGATATAAATTGTAAAGCGACTACTGATAAGAGTTGTCAGAATTATAATTATTTAAGACTAAAAGAAACAGAATGGTGGCTATTAACAGGTAATGCAGCAAATGATTATGAAGCTTATGTTGTTAAAAGTAATGGATATATTGATATAAATACTACTTCTGGATATAAAAAGGTAAGACCAACTATTATGTTAAATAATAATATTATGATTAAATCAGGTAGTGGAAGTGAAGCAAATCCATTTGTATTAAAATAAGTGGTATATGATAGAAAGTAAAATAATGAGGGTATTTAATTTATAATGTTACCTGGAGAAATAGTTTAGAAATAATCTAAGAAAAGCATTTACTTTCTTTTATGGAATAAAAGAATAGAGTAATTTATTATTTTATTCTTTTTTTATTTAAAGAAAGGAGTAAGTAAGAATAATAGTAATAATAACAAAGAAGAGATTAATCTTTTTTTAGTATAAATATTATTTTTTAGAGCACTCTATTCTTAGGTGATAATAATATGGTCAATAAGAAATATGATGCTTTAGTGAAGAAACATACTCCTAAAGAAAATAAAGTTAAATATGCTTTGACTGCTTTTCTAGTAGGAGGAACTTTAGGACTAGTTGGAGAAGTTTTAGTTAGGATTTATATAATGTTATTTGATATTTCAAGAAATGATGCTTCTACTTATATGATTATAACCTTTATTTTCTTTGCATCGCTTTTTACTGCCTTAGGTTTCTTTGATAAATTAGTGGCAAAAGCGAAAGCAGGGCTATTAATACCGATAACAGGTTTCGCTCATTCAATGACTAGTGCAGCCTTAGATTATAAAAATGAAGGACCAATTTTTGGTGTTGGTAGTAATGTCTTTAAACTTGCAGGTTCAGTTATCTTCTATGGAGTAGTATCCGCTTGGTTCTTTGGACTTATTAGATATTTATGGGAGGTTTTATCATGATACTAAATTTTAGAAATGTATACTTAGATAATGCAAGTACAGTATGTGGCCCTTATGAAGCGAAAGGACCACTATCAAAAAACTTTGATAAGAAATATACTGATGATTTATATTGTAAAGAAAAGTCTTTTGAAAAAGCTGAAATAAGATTACTTGAAGATAGTATAAAGATATTACTTAAAAAGACTAAATTAACATCAAAAGATATTGATTTAGTAATAGCAGGTGACCTCTTAAATCAAATAACATCATCATGCTATGGAGCCTTAAATCTAAAAAGTCCTTTTCTTGGTATTTATACAGCATGTGCTACTAGTATAGAAGGCTTATTAATAGGAGCAACTTTTATTGATAGTGGTAAAGTAAATAATGCTTTAATATCTTGTTCATCTCATAATATGTCAAGTGAAAAACAATTTAGAAATCCTACAGAATATGGTTCTCCTAAACCTTTGACTGCAACCTTTACTGCTACAGGAGGTGCTAGTGTCCTTTTATCTAATAAACCTAGTAAAATAAGAGTTGTTAATGGACTTATTGGAACAATAGTAGATTTTAATCAAAAAGATGCCTTTAATATGGGAGCAACTATGGCAGGAGCAGCAGCAGATACTCTTTATAAATACTTAACAGAAACTAATACTAAGGCAAGTGACTATGATTTAATACTTACAGGGGACTTAGGTAAATATGGTAAAGAAATACTAAAAGACTTAATGCTTAATGAATATAATATAGATTTATCTAAAAACTATAATGACTGTGGAACAATGCTCTATGATTTAAAAGAACAAAAAGAAGTAATGGCAGGAGGAAGTGGCCCCGTATGTTCTGCTTTAGTTAATTATAGTACTATTTTAAAAGAACTTATGAATAACAAATATAAGAAAGTCCTACTAATCGCAACAGGAGCCTTATTTTCTCCAATAATGCTTTATCAAAAAGAAAATATTCTATCTATTGCCAATTTAATATGTTTGGAGGCGATATAATGTACTTTATTAATTCATTTTTATTCTGTGGAATAGTTTGTTTAATTGCAGAGTTAATACTTGATAATACTAAACTAACTCCAGGCCACATAACCGCTATCTTTGTATGTGTAGGTTCAGCCCTTGATGCCTTTTCTATCTATGACTTCTTTATTGCAAAAG
>CASEDN010000111.1 GCA_949286645.1 uncultured bacterium | reverse complement strand
ACTACCGAGGATTTCTCGGTAGTTCGAAAAGAAGGCAATAGAGAAGTTAACAGAAAATTAAAATATTATAATTTAGATGCTGTTATTTCAGTTGGTTATAGAGTTAATTCTGATAGGGCAATTCAGTTTAGAAGGTGGGCTACTAATGTTTTAAAAGAGTTTTCTAAGAAAGGGTATATAATTGATAAAAAGAGAATGGAAAATGGTACCTTTTTTGATGAAGATTATTTTGATTCATTACTTGCAGAGATTAGGGAAATTAGACTTTCTGAAAGAAGATTTTATCAAAAAATAACAGATATCTATGCTACTAGTATTGATTATGATAAAAAGTCACCTACAACGATTAAATTCTTTAAGAAAGTTCAAAACAAAATGCATTATGCAGTTTCTAAGCAAACAGCTGCAGAGATAATTTATAATAGAGCAGATGCTGAAAAAGAGAATATGGGATTAACGTCTTGGAAAAATTCTCCTAATGGTAAAATATTAGAAACTGATGTTGTTGTTGCTAAGAATTATTTAACGAAAGAGGAAATAGATGATTTAGAAAGAATAGTTAGTGCTTTTTTAGATTTAGCAGAAGCAAGAGCGAAAAGAAATATTCCAATGACAATGGAAGACTGGGCTACTAGGATTGATAAGTTTTTACTTGCAGATGATAGAGATATTTTGAAAGATGCAGGTAAGATTTCTCACGAAATAGCTTGTGATAAGGCATTATGTGAATATGAAAAATATAGAGTTAAACAAGATAAGTTATATAAATCTGATTTTGATTTGCTGTTAGAAGAAATGAGTAAAGGTGATGATATAAATTGAGAATAGATATAGTGAGACATGGTGAAACTCTTAATAATGCTCTGAAATTATATAATAGTTATAAGATTAGTTTATAAATAATTGTGAGGGAGGTAATTTTATGAAGTGTGGAGTTGTATCAATAATGGGAAGACCTAATGTAGGTAAGAGTACTTTATTAAATTCAATACTTAATATGAAACTTGCTATTACAACTGATAAAGCAGGAACTACGAGAAATATTATACAAGGAATTTATCAAGATGATGAGGCTCAGATTGTATTTATAGATACTCCAGGTATTCATAAACCTATGAATAAACTTGGTAGTGTTTTAAATAAAAAAGCTTATCAGAATATAGATAATGCTGATATTATTCTTTTATTAATAGATGTAAACAGTGGTATTGGTAAGGGAGATAAGTTTGTTTTAAATAAAATTAAAGAAAATAAAGATACTAAAGTCTTCTTGGTTTTAAATAAAATAGATAAAGTAGGTAGTGAAAAATTACTTAAAGTAATAGATGAAGCGAAAGAATTGTATGACTTTGATGAGATTATTCCTATATCTGCTTTAAAGAAGAAAGCAATAGATGATTTAATTAAGACATTAAAAAAATATCTGCCACTAGATGAAGCAATATTTGATAATGATGAACTTACTAATGTTTCTACTAGATTTATTATGGGTGAGTTTGTTAGAGAAAAAATAATGATGTTAACTAAACAGGAGATTCCTCATAGTGTTACTTGTTATGTGGAGAACTTTGAAGAATATGATGATTTAGTACATATTCAAGTCTTAATAGTTGTGGATAAAGAGAGTTTAAAGAGAATTATTATTGGTAAGAATGGTAATATGTTAAAACGTATTGGTATACTTGCTCGTAATGATATGGAAGATTTTTTAGGTAAGAAAGTATTTTTAGAAACACATGTTAAAGTAATAGAAAATTGGCGTGATAAAGAGAAATATTTAATAGAACTAGGAATTGATAGTAAAGATGAATAAAAAAATTACTTATTAATCATTATATTAATAGGTGATAATATGAATAATTATGAAATAATATGGAATTTATTTAAGAAAACTGGAGATATTAGATATTTTCTTTTAGCAAAGTCTATAAAAGAAAGTAAAGGCAGTGATATAGTTGAAAATAGTGGACGTAAAGGGACTAGTTCTAAACGAAACTAATTATAGTGATTCTAGTAAGATATTAAATGTCTTGACTAGTGAGTATGGTCTTATAGGTATTATTTCTAAAGGATGTCGTAATTTAAAAAGTAAACTTAGAGGTAGTTCTAGAAAATTAGTATATGGAACATTTCATTTCTATTATAAAGAGAATGGTTTATCTACTTTAATTAGTATTGATGTTATTAGTGATTATCCTAAGACTATTATGAATTTAGAAAGAGTTGTATATGCATCATACCTTTTAGATCTTACAAGACAAGTAGTTAAACAATCTAAGGATGAAGCCATATTGGCTTTGTTAATCAGTGCCTTAGAAAAAATAGAAAATGGATTAAGTCCTGCAGTTGTTACTAATATTTTAGAACTTAAATATTTAGACTTTTTAGGTGTTAGTCCAGTAGTTACAGGTTGTGCAGTCTGTGGAAAAACTACTAATATAGTTAGTTTAAGTCCTGTCTCTGGTGGCTTTATTTGTAAAGACTGTTACCAAAATGAAGGATATTATAGTGATAAAGCTATTAAACTTTTACAGATGTATTATTATGTTGATTTAGAGAAAATTACGAAAATAGATGTTAATCCTAAAGTAAATGAAGAAATAAATAAATTTTTAGAAGATTATTATGATAGATATACAGGAATTTATTTAAATAGTAAAAAAATGTTAAAGAATGTGATAGAATTAAAGTAAGATAGGTAGTGGTTTTATGAAGAAACGATTGATAATTATTTTAAGTTTATTTGTTATTTTAACTATTTGTGTCTTGTTAGATGTGACAGGAGTAGTAGATTATAATGTTTATAATCTATTATCTACTAATAGAATAGATTTTTTAACAACATGTGCTAATGTAGTTACATCTTTAGCATCTAGTGAAGCGATAATTATAATTACTCTTGTACTTATATTTTTACTTAATACTAATCATGAGAGGATATTTGTTATAATTAATACCTTAATTAGTGCGGGTATTATTATATTAAGTAAGAATATATTTTTAAGAGAAAGACCATTAATTGGAAGTGAACTTCTTTCTAGTTATAGTTTTCCTAGTGGACATAGTTTAATTGCTACTACTTATTATGGATTCTTAATATATTTACTTAGAAGAAGTAAATGTAAGGAAGAATATAAGGTAATAGGAACAACATTTTTAACTACATTAATAGTGTTAATTTGTTTAAGTAGGTTAATACTTAACGTTCATTATGTTACGGATGTAGTTGGTGGAGTTATTTTAGGACTTATAATTCTTTTAGTATTAATTTACTTTTTTGAGAAGACTTTTAAACCTAAAGAAAAGGAGAAACCTTTACTTAAAACATTATCTTATGGCTTTAATGGAATATTTTATACTTTAAAACATGAAAGAAATATGGTAATTCATTTTCTTGTTATGATATTAGTAATAATAGCAGGAATAGTCTTTAAAATTACTTTTGTAGAATGGGGAGTATGTTTTGTACTTTTTGCATTAGTTCTTTCTTTAGAACTTATGAATACAGCTTTGGAAAATGTCGTTGATCTTGTAACAGAAGAGAAAAAAGCTAAAGCTAAAGTTGCTAAAGATGCGGCAGCAGGTGCTGTTTTAGTCGCTGTGCTTTTTGCAGTAATTATAGGTATATCAATATTTTTACCTAGACTTTTAGAATTATAGTGTATATAATAAGGAATATAAACAAGGAGCATAATCGGAGGTGATATAAATGAAGGTAGGAATTATGTGTGGAAGCAGTGATATGGCAAGTTTAGAGTCTCGTGATAGTAATTCAGAGGCAGTATATTCTATAGCTAATAAAGGTTACACTTTTATTATGGGAGCAGGAGAGCGCGGCTCTATGAGGGATGCCAAAGAAATTATAAGAGAAAACGATAATATACTTATAACAGTAGGAAAAAGAGAAGAACTTGAAACAAGTAATGCAGATGTTAAAGTAGAAGTAAGTTCTACTTTTGAAAGAGCAGAACGCCTTTATGAAAATAGTGATGTTATTATTTTCTTAGATGGTGGTACTGGTACTATGGCAGAGTTTTATTCTTTTTTAAATAATAAAATAGAGACAAAGGATGATAAGACAAAATTAGTACTTTATAATAAGGAAGGATATTATAATAAAGTAATAGATGATTTAGAAAGAAGATATAAAGAAGGACTTACTAGTGATGCTTTAAAATCTTTTAAAGAAGTTAAAGCTCCTGAAGTATTGGAATCTTACTTAGAAGAAGTTGCAAAAAAGCTTAATGGTAATGTTCAAGAAAGGGAAAGAGTGAGATAATGAATAATATTAATATGGAAGAATTAGTTAATTACTGTAAACAATATGGAATAATATTTCAAGGAAGTGAGATATATGGAGGCCTTGCTAATACTTGGGATTATGGTCCTGTTGGTATGCTTTTAAAGAATAATATTAAAAGTGCTTGGTTAAAGAAATTTGTTCAGGAAGATATTAATAATGTAGGACTAGATTCTGCTATTTTAATGAATCCTAGAACTTGGGAAGCTAGTGGACATTTAGCAACTTTCTCTGATCCTTTAATAGACTGTAAAAAATGTAAGACTCGTCATCGTGCAGATAAGTTAGTAGAAGCTGATGGTGTAGAAGATGCAGGTGGTATGAGTCATGAAGAGTTAATGAATTATATTAAAGAACATAATATTGTTTGTCCAAACTGTGGGGCGATGGATTATACTGATATTAGAGAATTTAATTTAATGTTTAAGACTTTTCAAGGTGTTACTGAAGATAGTAAGAGTACAATCTATTTAAGACCTGAGACTGCTCAAGGTATATTTGTTGATTTTTTAAATGTGTCACGAAGCATGAGACTTAAGATTCCTTTTGGAATTGGACAAGTTGGTAAAAGTTTTAGAAATGAAATAACTCCTGGTAACTTTATATTTAGAACAAGAGAATTTGAACAAATGGAATTAGAGTTTTTTTGTAAGCCAGGTACTGAATTAGATTGGCATAAATATTATAAAGATTATTGTTATAACTTTTTATTAAGTCTTGGTATTAATAAAGATAATTTAAGACTTAGAGATCATAAAAAAGAAGAGTTAAGTCATTATAGTAATGCTACTACTGATATTGAATATAAATTTCCGTTTGGATTTGGAGAGTTATGGGGAATTGCTAGTCGTACTGATTATGATTTATCTAGTCATCAAAAAGTATCAGGAGAATCTTTAGAATATTTAGATCCTACTACTAATGAGAAATATATTCCTTATGTTATTGAGCCTAGTGTTGGGGTAGATAGACTTATGCTTACAATACTATGTGATGCTTATAATAAAGAGACATTAGAAGATAGTAGTGAAAGAGAAGTATTAAAGATACACCCCTTTTTAGCCCCTTATAAAGTAACTGTTTTACCTTTAATAAAGAAAAGACATAGTGAAAAGGCTATGGATATTTATAAAATGTTATCTAAAGAGTTTTCAGTTAGTTATGATGAAGCAGGATCTATTGGTAAAAGATATAGAAGACAGGATGCTATTGGAACACCTTTTAGTCTAACAGTTGATGATAATACAATAGATAATGGAACTGTTACTTTAAGATATAGAGATACTATGGAGCAAGTAACATTGAAACTAGATGAAGTTATTCCATATATTGAAGAGAGGATTAAATTCTAATGGGTCCTATCATTGGTATTTTAACTAGAAGTGGTGTTAATGAAAATGGTACACCTATAGAGTATTGTATGGAAAGTACAAGAAGAGCGATTATTAAAGCTGGTGGAGTGCCTATTATGTTAACACCTCCTCAAGATATAGATTATTTTACTACTAAGAGTAGTGAAGCTCCTGATTTAACAGGGATGGAACAAGAAATGATTTTATATCAGATAGAAAAGTTAGATGGATTATTTATTCCTGGTGGAGATAAGATTACTAAGTATGATTACTATGTCTTACATTTTTGTCTAAAAAGAAATATTCCTATACTTGGTGTATGTTTAGGTATGCAGATGATTGCTAACTATAAAATAGATAACTTTAAATTATTAGATGTTCCTAATAAAGAATTACATTATAAAGAAGATTATAGAGAAAAAGCTCATAATGTTACTATCGATAAAAATAGTCTTTTATATAAGATAATAGGTAGGGAAGAAATAATGGTTAATTCTCATCATTTAAGATGTGTGGACTACACTAAAGAGTGTAATGTGGTTGCTAAGAGTTCAGATGGAGTTATTGAAGCGGTAGAGTTAAAAGATTATGACTTTTGTTTAGGAGTACAGTGGCATCCAGAGATAACTATTAGTGATGATATTAATTCTAAGAAGATATTTGAATGTTTTATGGAGAAAGCTAAGGAGAGAAAAGAAGTTAGTAACTTAAGTAAATAGGGAGGTTTTGGTATGAGAATAAATGCTTATGAAAAGTTTATTAGTACTATTGAAATGAATATAGGTAGTCGTGTAGTATCAACTTCAACAATTATAGATGAAAAAAGTTATCAAACAATTTAAAAATATTATCTGTTAGTGGCTATAGTTTTGAAAACATAAATATGATTTTTTCTTTGAGCAAAGTTAGAGCAGAAGAGACTGTTTTTGATAATGGTCTAATAAGATTAGAAAGTACAATAAATATTGATGAAGCTAATTCATTTAAACAAACTACAGTATTTAAACCTTATGATGAAGAGCCTTTAGTTAATATTGTTGAGTCTAATCAGAAGTTATCATTAGAACAAAGTGATAGTTTAATTAGTTACTTTGGACAGAACATTATTTTTAGCAGTGTTTCTATTGATATAAAGGGATATTCTTGTACTTCTTCTTTTATAACATATAAAGGGTTAGAAGATAGTTCTTTTTTAATCGAAAGGTATAATCAAATTTGTCCTTTATCTGATTGTGATGAAAATAGTAACGAATTAGCGAAATTATGTGAATTTGGTCGACGTGAATTAGAGATAGTTTACAAAAATTGTAAACCTGTTTATGCACAAATTTTAAGTAGATTCAATGTAGAAAAGGTTGAATCTAAACCTAATAATACTATAATAATTGATACAAGTATTGTTGATAAGATTAGTCAAGAAGTAGATGCTATTTGTGGTATTATTGAAACTAATTTAAGAGAATTTCAAAAAATAAAGATGAAAAGAAGAGAGTAAAGAAAGATTGATATTAATAATATTAAATATTATATTATAGTTATATATGTGATTATGTGTTGTTAAGAAAAGTTGGTAATTTCGACCATAACAGGAATTTAAAAAGAAACTAGAGAGCAAAATCTGGTTTTTATTTCAAAAAAGTGTTGACAAACTTAGTTTTTTAGCATACAATACTTGAAGAAAAGGAAAGAGATGGGATACCCCACCACCTGATTGATAAGTGAGTCAATAGGTAAAAAGCCAAGATTAGATATAATAATACATTATTATTTTGGTTTTTAAGTGGGTATTAATATATCCACTTTTCTTAATTTATGGAGGTGTTAATTATAGCAAAAGATAATAAGAGTCAATTAATTAATGAGCAAATTAGAGCTAAAGAAGTATTAGTTATTGGTCCTAATGGAGAACAAGTTGGAATTAAATCTATAGAAGATGCTAGAACACTAGCAAAATATGCTAATTTAGATTTAGTTTTAATGAATCCTAATGGTAATCCGCCTGTTTGTAAAGTAATGGATTATAATAAATACCGTTACGAAAGACAGAAGAAAGAAAAAGAAGCTTTGAAAAAACAAAGAGCAAGTCAAGCAGAGTTAAAAGAGTTTAGATTATCTCCTGTTATTGATGTAGGAGACTTTGAAACTAAACTTAGAAACGTCATTAAGTACTTACAAAAAGGTGATAAGATTAAACTTACGATTAGATTCAAAGGAAGACAAATGGCTCATACTGAACTAGGTAAAGAAGTATTAGAGAAATTTGCTAATAAGACTCTAGATTATGCAACTATTGATCAACATCCAAAGTTAGATGGTCGTACTATGACAATGTTTTTAGTACCAAAGAAAGATAAGTAGAAGGAGGAATTATAATGCCTAAATTAAAAACACATAAAGGTAGTAAGAAAGTATTTAAGAAAAGAAAAAATGATTATAAAATAGGACATCCAGGAAGTAGACATAATACTGGATATAAGTCAAGAAAAGTTAATAGAAAGAAAAGAAGTGCATCTAGCTTATCTAAAGCAGATCAAAATCGTTTAAAGAACATTATTTAATTTAAGGAGGATGAAGTATGGCAAGAGTTAAGAATGGAGCAGTTACAAAAGCTCGTCATAAGAAAGTATTAAAACAAGCTAAAGGATACTTTGGTAGTAAACATAGACTTTATAAGAGTGCTAAAGAACAATTAATGCATTCTGGTCAATATGCATATAGAGATAGAAAACAAAAGAAAAGAGAATTTAGAAAATTATGGATAACTAGAATTAATGCAGCATGTAGAGAAAATGGTATTAGTTATTCTAGATTTATAGAAGGATTAAATAAAGCAGGTGTAGAAGTTAACCGTAAAATGTTAAGTGAAATTGCTATTAACGATCCTAAAGCATTTACTGAATTAGTTGAAGTAGCTAAAAAAGGTAAAGAAGGTAAAATAAAAGTAAATGAAGTTAAAGCTACTAATGAGGTAACTGTTAAGAGTAGTAGTACTAAAGAAGAAGTAAAGGAAACTAAAAAGAAGACTACAACTAAGAAAGAGACTAAAAAAGAAGAGAAAACTGAAGTTAAAGAATATAGTAAAATGACAGTTGCAGAACTTAAAGAAATTGCTAAAGAAAAAGGTATTGCAACTACAGGTATGAAAAAAGCTGACATAATTGAAGCTTTAGAAAAATAAACATATTTTGGAATTGAATTATCTAGTGCTGATTAGTTAATAGCTAGCAGTGATAATTTTTAGAACAAAATAGAAGATAAAAAACGAAAAGGAGATTAAAATATGAGCGTAGTATCAATGAATTATTTATTAGAAGCTGGTGTTCATTTTGGACATCAAAAAAGAAGATGGAATCCTAAGATGGGAGAATACATATATACAACTAGAGATGATATTTATATTATCGATTTACAAAAAACATCTAAATGTTTAGATAGAGCATACGATGCTTTAAAAGCAATAGTAGAAGACGGAGGAAAAGTTCTATTTGTTGGAACTAAGAAGCAAGCTCAAGAAGCTGCTGAAGAGTCTGCAGTTAGAACTAATATGTACTTTGTTAATGAAAGATGGTTAGGTGGTACATTAACTAACTTTAGAACTATTAGATCAAGAGTTAGAAGAATGGAACAAATCGAAAAGATGGATAGTGATGGAACATTCGATGCGTTACCTAAGAAAGAAGTAATTGGTCTTAAGAAAGAATATGAGAAACTTAATAAGAACTTAAGAGGAATTAGAGATATGAAGAAGCTTCCTCAAGCTTTAGTTATAGTTGATCCTAAAAAAGAAGAGATTGCTATCAAAGAAGCTAGAATCTTAAATATTCCTGTATTTGGTGTAGTTGATACAAACTGTGATCCAGATATGGTTGATTATGTTATTCCTGGTAATGATGATGCTGTAAGAAGTGTTAAATTACTAATTGGAGCTTTAACTAATGCTATTGCAGAAGTTAATGGTAATGAAGTAATTGATTATATTAGTGAAGAAGATAAGGCTAAAAAGGATAAAAAAGAAGCAAAGAGAGAAGTAAAAAAAGAAACTAAAAAAGAAGTAAAAAAAGAGGAAGTAGTAGAAGAGAAAGCTGAAACTAAAGTTGAAACAAAAGAAGAAGTTAAAGAAGAGACTGTAGATTATAGTAAAATGACAGTTGCTGAATTAAAAGAAATAGCTAAATCTAAAAATATTTCTACAACTGGATTAAAGAAAGCTGACATTATAGAAGCTTTATCAAAGTAAGATAGGAAGGAGGGAGGGAATCTCCTTCCTTTTGTATAAAAATAGAAAGGACTGAATAAATTATGTTTAAAGCAAGTGATGTAAAAGAATTAAGAGATAAAACTGGAGCAGGAATGCTTGATTGTAAGAAAGCATTAGAAGCTTGTAATGGTAATATGAATGAAGCAGTTGATTGGTTAAGAGAAAAAGGTATTAGTAAGGCTGCTAAGAAAGAGTCACGTGTTGCTGCTGAAGGTTTATGCAAAACAGAAGTTAAGGATAATAAAGCAGTTATATTAGAAGTTAATTCTGAGACTGACTTTGTTGCTAAGAATGAAGAATTTGTTAACTTTGTTAATTATTTAGCAGATACTATCATCAATAATGATTTAAAGACTAGAGAAGAAGTTTTATCATTTGATGATAATGGTGAGACTGTAGAAGCTAAGTTAGTTAGTTTAACTGCTAAAATAGGAGAGAAAATATCTTTTAGAAGATGTGAATTAGTTGAAAAGACTGATAGCGGGGTATTTGGTAGTTACTTACACATGGGTGGAAAGATTGGTGCTTTAGTAGTGTTAGAAAATACTACAGAAGAAGTTGCTAAAGACGTTGCAATGCATGTTGCAGCAATGGCTCCTGTTTGTGTAAATAGAGATGGTGTTCCAAGTGAGATGGTAGAACATGAATCTAAAGTAATTAAAGAACAAGTTATGAATGAAGGTAAACCTGCTGATATTGCTGAAAAGATGGTTACTGGTAGATTAAATAAGTTTTATAAAGAGATTTGTTTAGAAGAACAAGAATTTATTAAAGATTCTAGTGTTACTGTTGGTAACTATGTAAAGAATAACGGAGGTTCTATTGTATCAATGATTCGTTATGCTGTTGGTGAAGGTATTGAGAAAAAAGAAGAAAACTTTGCTGATGAAGTAATGAGTCAAATAAATGCTGCTAAATAGTTATTATGAGCTAAATACTTGAGAAAAATACTAGAAACTCTAGTATTTTTCTTTAAGTTATGATATAATTTAGAACGTATTTTGGAGTGTGATAAGTATGAAAAAAAGAAATGTAGCGATTATTGCCCATGTCGATCATGGGAAAACTACATTAGTAGATGGTATATTAAAAACATCTGGTATGTTTCGTGATAATGAAGATGTAAGTAATGTATCAATGGATTCTAATGCTTTGGAAAAAGAACGTGGTATTACTATTCTTGCTAAGACACCGGCACTAGACTATAAGCGATATCGTATTAATATTCTTGATACTCCAGGTCATGCTGACTTTGGAGGAGAAGTTGAACGTATTATGAATATGGTTGATGGTGTAATCCTTGTTGTTGACGCTTATGAAGGTGCTATGCCTCAGACTAGATTCGTTTTGAAAAAAGCTTTTGAAGCTGGTGTTAAACCTATTGTAGTTATTAATAAAGTTGATAAACCTAGTGCAAGATGTAGTGCTGTTGTTGATGAAGTGCTTGATTTGTTTATTGAACTTGGGGCAGATGAAGAACAACTTGATTTCCCTGTTGTATATGCTAGTGCTTTAAATGAAACTTGTAGTTTAAGTGATGATATAAGTACTCAGAAAAAAGGTTTTGAACCATTACTTGACTTAATCATTGATAAGATTCCTGCACCTACTGGAGATAATACTAAACCATTACAATTTCAACCTGCATTACTTGACTATAACGAGTTTGTTGGACGTATTGGTATTGGTCGTGTTCATAATGGTATTATTAAAACAGGTGAAATGGTTAGTTGTATTAGATTAGATGGTTCTGTTAAAAACTTTAGAATTCAAAAACTATTTGGATACTATGGCTATAACCGTATCGAAATAGAACAAGCAGAAGCAGGGGATATTGTCGCTATTGCGGGACTTGCAGATATATCAGTAGGAGAGACTATATGTAATATGGGTGATAATTTACCTTTACCTATTCTTCATATTGATGAACCAACTCTACAAATGACTTTTGGTACTAATAGTAGTCCTTTTGTAGGTCGTGATGGTAAAATACTAACTGCTAGAAAGATAGAAGAAAGATTAATTCGTGAAACTCAAAAAGATGTTTCTCTTCGTGTAGAAAGTGCGGGTAGTGATAGTTTTCTTGTTTCAGGACGTGGTGAGTTACATCTTGGTATATTAATAGAAAATATGAGAAGAGAGGGCTTTGAACTTGAAGTATCTAAACCTAAAGTAATTATTAAAGAAATAGATGGCCTTAAGTGTGAGCCTTGGGAAGATTTACAAATAGAAGTACCAGAAGATGTTGTTGGTAATGTT
>CASEDN010000110.1 GCA_949286645.1 uncultured bacterium | reverse complement strand
TTTAATACTTAAATCTAAATATTTACTCATTAATCATCACCGGCACTTCTATAAAACTTCCATTCTTTTTAGGAGCATTTATTGTCGCAACTTTCGCACTTAACATATCTCCTACAACATCATCTCTTAATCTAGCATTCTCTTCTATTGGTGTATACATCATTTCATCATCAAAATCTTTTACATCTTTTATCTTATCTATATCATCCATTAGTACTTTAAGTTGCACTCTAAACTTCTCTATTTCTTCTTCAGTTAAAGAAATACGAGCTAGGTGTGCAACATGTAGTATTTCTTCTCTACTTAATTTATCCATTATAGCCTCCTTTTCTTACTAGCTTATTATAGCATAGATTAAAAATTAAAAAAAGTAATAGTATATACATTATTTTGTACTTCCTATTACTTTTTATTTTATATCTTGCAAAACAATATATTATAATTATGAACGTTTTCTTTTTACATATAAAATTATAACAATAATAACAAATAATCCTAATACACCACCACAAATCCATAATAATTGATTATTATTATCTTCTTTTATACTTTTAGCAGTGGCAGTATTTGTTACTTCATCTTCATAAGATAAAATAAATTCACCAAGCTCATCAATTTCTACTTCAATTTTATCAGAATCTAATTCTTTATAAGATAACTTTTCTAATCCATTATCTTGATTTATTTTATAAACACCTAACAATTTCTTAGTTGGATCTGTAGAAATAACCATAGTCATTTTATCTTTTAGGTCTATTTCATTATTATCTCTTTCTAAAGAAATTCTATAGTATTCACTATTTTTACTAAATCTTTTTTCAAGATATTCAGTTAATTGTAACTTATCAACCTTTAAATTAGCATCACCTTCTACAAGACTAGCTAGTATTTTTAAAGTTATATTACCTTTACTAAAACTTCTATATTCTTGATTAATATTATTAGTAGAACTATCAGGAACACTAGAACTAATTATATTACTATCAGCTGAAGAACCATAATTAATAGAAGCATTACTAGAAGTATTATTTTCTGTTTGTCCAATATTCTCTACTTCTTTTGCGACTATCCAATTAACAGTTGCAGTTGTTTTATTAACATTACCAGCATCATCTTGATAAACAAATTCAAAACTACCATTAGACGTAAATTCATAAGTAGCCTTACCACCATTATTTAATATCTTAATATTTTCAGACGCACCAGTTAATGTAGCAACTACTGAATTAGTAGTTTGATTAATCTCACTATATTCAATAGTAGCAACAGGAGCTATTTTATCAATCCAAGTAACTTCTGCTGTTGTACTACCAACATTTCCATAATCATCCTTAAATTCAAAAGTAAACTTGCCATTTTCTTTAAATGTATATTCATCACTACCACCATTATTAGTAATAGTTATATTTTTACTTGGATTTACTAATTTAACAGTAACATCTTGATTAGTTAAAACATCAACACTATATTTAACTTCTGCTGTTGGCACTTCTTTTTTATTTATATCTTCAAATAAATTAATCATTGCTGCTGATATAAAACTTCTACCATCTCCATAATTAGATGTTGCAACTAATTTTATATATTTAGCTTTAGTAGATTCAGGAAATTCAATAGTTTTTTTACTAGCACTGTTAGCAAAATCATAACTATCACCAATCTTAGTCCATTGATTTTTATCAGTACTAACATAAACTTCTGCATTCTTAATTCTTCCATTACTTCCACTTTGCCTTGGAACATATTCTAATGCACTTAAATATCTTTCTTCATCTAATTCTATTATTATATATCTTGAAGTATCAGAACCATCATAACTACTATGCCACATTGTATGAATATTTCCATCAATAGCATTTGTAGCATGACCACCATTACCAGTTGCTTCACTAGATACTTCAGCGATAGATAAATGCTTAATTGGAATATATTTCCTTACAGCTGTATCAGTATCAGTAGTAAAACTATAACTTTTTTCTGAACTTGGTAGATTAACACCAGTATACCCTACTCTTACATAAACAGTTTTATCTCCACTCAAATCAGGTGTTGCTACTTTAAAATTAGTCCAATCATCACTACTACTCAAACGCCATTCCATTTTATTAGTAACACCAATCACACTGTTTTCTAAATCATTATTATAAAGATTATTAGGCATTGTACTAGTTCCTATATCTATAGTATAAATATTTACATCACTATAATCAGCACCTACAATATGAACAGAAATATCATTTTCTGCAGTAATACTTGCAATTTCATCATCTGTTAATTGTACAGCATGTAAATTAGTTTGCTTCCAAGTCTTTTTACCATCTAAACTATATTCCCAAGTTACTCCTACATCATCAAAACGACTTGATAAAACTATTTGTCCAGCTTTTTCACCATCAAATGAAAAACTAGCTATTTCTGTATCAATATTACCTAATAAATAATTTGCTACTTCTCTTACTGCTGATGCTTGTATTGATTCATTATCAGTAGCTAAAGATGCCAAAGTTAAGTTATTTTGTTTTAACATATTGAATTTTACAATATATTCATTAGAACTCATATAAGGTTCTATCATCCTTAATAAATCATACATTGGAAGAGGATAATATCTTAAAGTAGAAGTTATTTCTTCAGCTAAATTATAAAATGCTACCTCGTCTTTATTAGTATTTTTATAAACATTAACTAATCCAAGCCATGCATCGAAGTTAATCTTTTCCTTTTCTAATGCAGTTCTATAAATTTCTTCTAGTTTTTGATTATCATTAGAATACACATTCACTAGCATTAAAATCTTTTCTGCTTCTTCATATTTATCAAACTCATTCAAAGCTGCCTGTGATAGTAAAACATAGGAAGCTGGCCAAGTACTAGCATAATTTCCACTACCCCAACCATTTGGCATTCTAACATTTAATTTTTCTGTTTTTCCAGATTGTGCCCATCCTGAAATATTATTATATATAGTCCACTTACCTTGACCCTTGTCATTTGTAGAATAAACTATATAAGCAGCATGACCAGGTTGTGATACAACACTTGTTGGAACACCATTAGAACTCCATATTATTGCTCCTGTTTTTGATAAGGCACCACAAACTCCACCTTCTTCAAAAACTACAAATAGCTTAGGATAACCTTCTTTATAAGTAATATTGTATTTTGACAAATTATATTTTGCATCCCATTTAGCATATTCCGCAGGATCATAATATTTACTTTGAAAATAATTGTAATCAAAAGTATATTTAATATAACTATATGGATCTCTACTATTTTTATCTCTTACATAATCATTTAGCCATTTAATCTCTTCATCATCAATAATATTATTCATAACAAAGCGCATCTCTTCTACATTTAAATTTACAAAAATATCAGTATCTAATTTATCTTCGTCTAATAACTCTTTATATATTTGATATCTTACAATAGCATTAGATTCATTAGGATCATTTACATTTTCACTTCTACCCGTTACCCACAAACCAACAGTTGTAGAATGAGTTAATGAAAGTGATATCATCATTTTCTTATATATATCCTTTAAAGGAACATTAGAAACTTTATTATTATTTGCCAAATCATCTTTATAAGTAGTATATAAATCCGCTAAAACTTTTAAAGAATTTATATACTGACCATCAGGTCTACCACCAAGTAAATAAAGTTTTAAATTATCAATATCATTTATTAACCATAAAAGAGTCTCTTTATATTCATCGCTACAATTTACAAAAGCCATTATTTTTTCATATCCAACATTATTTACGAATTCTCTTTTAAGTAATAATTCCTCATAATCTTTTTCTATTTCATTTCCATAATAATTATTAATAATAGCATCATACTCTGCTACTGTTTTAATTTCATCTAGCACAACTTCTTCTTCTTGATAACCTTCTTTAATTAATTTAGAATCAGCATAAACTGCTTCATCATACCAAGAAGACCACCAATTATCACTATTATCATCTGCAACTAACTTCAAGTACTTAGCATCTTTAATATCTATTTTAACAAATTCTGCTTCATCATAACCAGCCAATGTTTTAGACTCATAAACTTCATCCCAACTTTCTTTATTTTGAGATGTATAAATATAAAACTTTACTCCTGTATTAAAATAATTACTTTGCTCACTAATATCAACACCTAAATAACTAGTAAAATAATCGTAATTATAATTGCTTAAGTCATATACAATTTCTGAATTAGCCCAAGCAGTCACCCCTTTAATAAAATATTTAGGATTATTATTTACCTTTAGACCAATCATTTCTTTATTTTCATTTTTATCTAATAAAATAGAATTGTTACTATTAGCAAAAGAATCTTCTTTACTATATGGAATATCAGATAAATATATAAAGTCATCAGTATTATAAGCAAGTACATCTTTTGATTGCGTAGCAATACTTTTTCCACTATCATAAGAATAAAACATATTTACAGTAACTACTAACAAAATAGCAACTACTCCCAAAAATATTTTAATTTTATTATTATTTAACCTTTTCAACAATAAAACCTCCCTTTTTAATTATAAATATTATAAATAAAAAGTCGCTTTTTGGCAACTTTTTTTACAAATTATTTAAAAACTTTATTATAATTAAATTATTTCTCATATAAATCAAGGATATAACTTTAATTAATATGAGTGCAACATTCATCAAAGTACACTTTAAATTTATCATTTTTAATATTTACTAAAGTATAAATAATCTCTTTATCTATATTAAAAAGTAATAGTACTTATATCATATTTCCCTATTACCTAATTTTAAAACTCTTTCATTCGCTTTCGCAATTTCTTCTTTTTTCTTATAATCATTTTCTAAAGCTATTTCAAGAAAATACTTTTGATCTAAAAAACGTTCAACTTTATAAAAATCTCTATTCTTCTCTAATTCATCTAACTCTCTTTTAATTATTTCATCTTTAACATAATTTTCTTTATATTCAAAGTTAAATATTTGTAAATATTCTTCTAAAGCTTTTAAATAATCTGGACTATTATTTTCCCTTAAAAATGTATCTATTTCCTTAAAACTAATAATATCATGGTCATAATTAATTGATGTTAATGGTTTAAGAAAAGGACTTTCTTGTAAATATATTCTATATATATCAGGATAATATAGTGATTCATTTCTAATTACTTTCTCATCTTTAATCTTTATTTTTCTTGAATGATTAAAACTAGAGAGTAATCTTTTATTAATATCAACAGTTATATTACCTAAACTTTCAGATATTTTATCGGTAACCAAATTAAAATCACTTTCTAAATAACTTATATTATATAAACTTAAAACTCCTTTATTAGGCAAATAAAATTCTTTTCTAATTTCCATGATTTTCTCCTACAAAATAAACATTATCATAATTAAACTCTTTCTCATCTAAATTAAGACTATAACTTGAATTAATATGAGTACCTCTTCCATCAAAATATACTTTAAATTTATCATTTTTAACATTAACTAAAGTATAAGAAGTATCTTTATCTAGATTTAAAATATTACCTTTAATAAGCATTACTTCTACATAACCTTTAGTTTTAATAACTATTGGAATATTCCCAAATCTTTTTCTAATAGATTCTATTAAATTTTTTAATTCTAAACTATTAAGTTCTACTGATAAAGTTATCCCTTTATATCCTAATTTATAAAGATAATAAACAGTATATGAATTAAAGACGTTAAGATGGTAAGATGCTATTACATCAGTAGTTGGTCTATATAAATTACTAACAATACTTTTATCTTTTAAGACATCTTTAATATTAAAAGGATTTCTTTCTACTTCTTGATATGAATCTAAATCTATTGTTTCTTTAGTATTTATCTTATCAAAAGTTACTTCATTAATAATAGGCTCTTTATAATCATTAAGACGTTCCCCTATTAATCTTTCAGATAAAGTTCTTCTTGCAATATTTAAATCTCCAATTCTAACAAAGATATCTTCATCCATATCTATAGATATATGTTTAGAAACAAAAGGAGTATTACCTAGTTTTTCTAACTGACTAATTAGTCTTTCTTTAGATATAGGATTATTAATAGATTTCTCTACTACATTACCTGTATAAGTAACAGTATGAGATAAATCACTAAAACTTAAAGTAAATACTTCTCCAACCTTTGCTTTCACATCTATATTAATAGGAATTTTTCTAGTAATAGTAAAGTCAGTTATTTCAAGAGATTTATCAGTAGTCTTTCTAACTTCATCTAGACTAGTAAGTTTAACTTTATTATCAACTTCAACTATTTGTTTAGGATTTCCTTTATTAATTAGATTATCTTTTAAATCATAGAGAAAATTTACTATCATTCCTTTATTACTTTCTCTAAATCTAATACCATCACCTTGTAATAGAGGTCTATGAAGTTCTATTTTAATTCTCTCATCATTAACATCTATAACTTTACCTAAATGACTTCCTAAATGATTAGGACTATTTTTATTGATTAAGTCTTCATCATTAAATAAATGTCCTTTAGTAAAACCTCTATAAAACATACTCTTTAAGTCTTCTAAATCTTTAGTAGAAAGTTTTTCATTATCAAGTATTTTACGATAATACTTTGTAATAAAACCTACATAACTAGGACTTTTCATTCTTCCTTCTATCTTAAGACTAGTAACATTACTAGGTAGAGTCTTTATATCTAATGATGTATTTAATTCTTTCATTGATAAAAGATATCCTTCATCAATTAAAGTTTTATCTTTATATAATTTATAAGGTAATCTACAACTACCAACACACTCTCCTCTATTACCACTTCTACCACCTAGCATAGAACTAAATAAACAGTTACCTGAATAACTTACACACAAGGCTCCATGAATAAAGACTTCTATTTCAATAGGAATATCTATTTTCTTAATCTCATCAATACTCATCTCTCTTGGTAGTACTACACGTTTTACACCCATCTCATATAGAAGTTTAATAGTCTCATAACTACTACTATTAACTTGAGTTGAAGCATGAATTGTAAGATTAGGATACTTTTTTAAACATAAAGAAATCATACCAAAGTCTTGCATAAGAATAGCATCTACACCTAAACTATATAAAAATTCTACTTCTTTAAGAAAATCT
>CASEDN010000109.1 GCA_949286645.1 uncultured bacterium | reverse complement strand
CAACTGAAACTTTTGTTTGTGAAAATTGCAACACCGAATTTAGAGTTAGACTTGGTATACAAGCAGAGAGTAAATATAACAAAGATTTAGAGAATGAAGATTTTACTTATGATTTAAGAGATTCTGACAAGGAACAATTATTTTAAATTAATTAAAAATGATTATTATAGAGGAGAGAAAATCAGAAAAATTATCTGGTCTCACTTCTCTTTTTGTTTCTTTTGATTATCAAGAAAGTATTGTTAATATATTAAAACAAATTTTAGATATATATCTTTATAACAAGAAAACAAGGGAGTGGGAAACAACTATTTTATCACTAAGTAAGTTAGTTGATACTCTTTGTTATGAAGATGATATTGAACTACATTTAATGAAGTATAATTCTGACACAACTAGTATAAAGTTGCAAGATATAAAGTTGAAAACAAATCCTTATAAACATCAACTAGATGCAGTAAACTATGGAATAAATCATAATAAATGGTTACTACTTGATGATCAAGGTCTTGGAAAATCATTAGAAATACTTGGAATTGCTAAATGGTTAAAGGAAAATAAATCATTAAAGCATTGCTTAATTGTGTGTGGAATTAATACTCTAAAGGCAAATTGGAAAAAAGAAATTTCTATTCATAGTGAATTAACTTATAGGGTAATAGGGGAGAAAGTTTCAAGAAATGGAACTACTTCATACTCTTCTATAAGAGATAGGTGGGAAGAATTAACTCATCCTATTAATGAATTTTTCATTATTATTAATATTGAATCTTTAAGAGATAAAGACATAATCAAAGCAATAAATAAGAGAAAAGACATTGATATGATTGTAGTTGATGAAATTCATAAGATTTCTAATTCAAGCTCTCAACAAGCCAATGGATTATTAAATTTATCTGCAACATATAAAATAGGACTAACAGGAACACTATTAGTAAATAGTCCTATAGGGGCATATACCAGTTTAAAGTGGTTAGGAATAGAAAAAGCAACATTAACTAACTTTAAAAAACAATATTGTTTATTTGGTGGATATGGTGGTTATGAGATTACTGGGTATAAAAATCTTGAAATACTAAAATCAGAAATAGAATCAAATTCTTTAAGAAGAACAAAACAAGAAGTGTTGAAAGATCTACCACCAAAGAATATCATTAAAGAATATGTATCATTAAGTGAATCTCATTTAAAATTCTACAATAAGATTAAAAATGCAGTTAGAGAAGATAGTTTAAAAGTTAATCTAGATAAAAACAACATTCTTGCTTTAACTACAAGATTAAGACAAGCAACAGTATGTCCTAATATTTTAACAACAGAGAATATTGTATCTAGTAAAATAGAGAGATGTATTGATTTAGTTAGTCAAATTGTAAGTAGTGGAGATAAAGTGGTTATTTTTTCTACATTTAAAGAACCTGTATATGAATTAGAGAAACTTTTAGAAGAGTACAATCCTTTAATAGGAACAGGAGATTTAAAAGATGCAGATGTTTCTGATAATATAGATAAGTTTCAAAAAGAAGATAAATATAAAGTGTTTATAGGAACTACTTCAAAATGTGGTACTGGTATCACTTTAACAGCTGCTTCTTATATGATTTTTTTAGATACTCCATTTACTTCAAGTTCCTATGTTCAAGCACAAGATAGAATTTATAGAATTGGTACAACAAAACAAGTATTTATCTATAATTTAATATGTGAAAATACAATAGATGAGAGAGTAGCTAAAATAGTTGATACTAAAGGAGCCATAAGTGATTACATGTTAAATGATGCTTTAAGTAATGACGCTCTTAAGATACTCAAAGATTACATTTTAGATATTTAGTGGAGAATTAATAGATGGAAGATATGGATTTTAAAACATTTTTAGAAAAAGATTGTTATGATGGATTATCTTTAGATGAAGCATATGAATGTGCTATATTGACTTTAATTGGACTAGAAGAAAGTTCAAAAAAAGATATTGACTATAAGTTTGTTAGCACAGTAAAATAATAAATGGTTATAGGAGAAAAATGTTTATGAGAGTAAAAAGAAAAAACAAAAAACTATTAACTGAAGGCACTTTAAATTTTTGGATGCCACCTGAAGGATTACCTTTACTTGTAGGATTAACACTAGATGAGTATGACAATATGGTATCTTATTATGAAACAAATGGAGATGGCGAAGATTATGAACCAGATTTTGTTGTTTTAGATGACCGAGAACTTAAAAAATTGGAAAAAGATATAGATGATTTTCTAGATTATTTAAGTGAGTATAATGATGATACTTATGATTATGATAATGATTATGATATTTATATCTCAAACAAATATGCAATAAAAGATGGAATT
>CASEDN010000108.1 GCA_949286645.1 uncultured bacterium | reverse complement strand
TCAACAGTAGGATTACCTCTTGAATCTAATATTTCTCTTCCTATAATATTTTTAATATTCATAAAATCATCCTTTCTAACATCTATATTATATCACTCTTTTAATACTAACTGTATTATTTTCTTCTAAATCATAAATAATTATTATTCATAGTTTTGAGTTATTATACTATTTTTCACTATCTTTAAAACTCCTAACTATATCTCTAAATTCATCCCCTCTATCCTCACATTGCTTATATTGATCCCATGATGCAGATGCAGGACTAAGTAACACTGTATCACCATCCACTACAACACTATTAATATAATTCATCGCTTCACTTAATTTTTCAAAAGTATTAGTCTTAATACCTTCACTATCTCCATATTCTTTAACTCTATCACGACACTCTCCAATACCAACTATCTCTTTAACAGGACTAATAAAATTATCTAAGTCATGAAAGTCTTGACCTCTTTCAAGTCCTCCAAGTATTAGAATTACATTATTTTGAAAAGCTGACAAAGCTATCTGAGTACACTTAGTATTAGTCGCTTCTGTATCGTTATAATAATCTACTCCCTTAACTTTATCTATAAACTCTAATCTATGTCTAACACCTGTAAATGTCTTTAAAACAGAAACTATAGACTCATTATCAACTCCAACTTCTTTAGCAATCATTATTGCCCCTAAAGCATTCTCAACATTATGATTACCTTTAAGTAAGAATTCATCACGATTCATAATAAACTCATCATAGTAATAAAGTTTATTATCAATAAAGTATGCTCCATTCACTTCCCTTTTAGAAGAAAAGTACTTAACATTACTCTTAATATCAACTGTTCCTTTCATAACTTCATCATTTTCTATATTTAAAATAGAGACATCATCTTCAGTTTGATTTGCAAAAAGTTTAAGTTTTACTTTCTTATATTCATCATAATTACCAAAGAAGTCTATATGCGCTTCTGATAAATTAGTCATTAGTGCAATATGAGGATTAAATTTGTCCATATTAGCAAGTTGTTGACAAGATACTTCCATCACGATAATATCTTCACTCTCTAATTTATCTAAAAAACTACACAAAGGATAACCAATATTACCTGCTAAATGAACTCTTTTACCACTTTTTTTAATCATCTCATAAGTAAGAGTTGTCGTAGTAGTTTTACCATTAGTACCAGTAATACCAATTAATATAACATCATTAGGTAATAATCTATAAGCCATCTCTGCTTCATTAATAACTTCTATTCCTAACTCTTTCGCTTTAATTACATACTTATGATCATTTCTAATACCAGGATTTTTAATAATATAATCAAAACTATCATCAAGTAAATCATCAGGATGACTATCAAATATTAAAGTAACACCAAGCTTCTCTAATTCTAAAACTTTCTTCTCATCCTGCTTATCTCTACTTCCTCCATCATTTAAAATAAGAGTATTATTATATTTACTTAAATATTTACATACCTCATAACCACTACGTGCCATCCCTAATACTAATATTTTTTTATTTTCAAACATAATCATCACTCGTTTCCTTCAATAACATTATACTAAATAATAGAAATATTTAAACCCTTTAATTGAAAAGTAATCAATATATTGATATAATTTAATAAAAGAAAGTGTGGTCTTATATGAAAATAATAACTTTAGATGAAATAAGTTTTGACAAATTTGCAAATAATCATAAATACCGTAACTATTATCAAACATCCTCTTATGGAAGAACTATTAAAAATAATGGCTATGATATTCATTACATCGGTATTATAGATGACTTAGGTAATCTTTTAGGAGCATCATTACTTCTATATAAAGAAGTAATGATGAACTACAAAGTTGCCTATGCACCACGTGGCTTTCTTTTGGATTACACTAATATTAACAATTTAAAAGAATTTACTACAAGGCTAAAAAAATTATTAAGCAAACAAGGCTTTATTTCAATTACAATTGACCCTTATCTTCCTGTAAATATTAGAAATAAAGATGGTAAAATAATGAATATTAATAA
This sequence comes from uncultured bacterium, assembly GCA_949286645.1. GTDB lineage: Bacteria > Bacillota_I > Bacilli_A > RF39 > UBA660 > Onthousia. The sequence continues at coordinate 4,032 of CASEDN010000108.1, read as the reverse complement.
TGAAGCTAATATTGCTTTAGAAAATCTTAAAGCCTCAGGATATAACTATTTAGGACCAAATTTATTTTTTGAAAGTAAAAAACCAAGATTTGAAGCAATTATTACTCTAAATGATGATATTAAAGATATATATCAAAGTTTTGAAAAAAGAGTAAGACACAAGATTAAGAAAGCTATTAGAAGTGGTATTGAAATATATAAAGGCGGAAAAGAAGAACTAGAGATATTTTATGAACTTATTAAAAAGAAATATGATAAGACTTTAAGTTATTATATAGATTTCTACAATAACTTTGAAAATAATATAGATCTATACTTTGCTAAACTTAACACAGAAACTTTTGTTATTACTAGTAGATTACAATATGAAAGAGAAATAGAAATAAACAATGATCTAGCTAATAAAATACAGACTACTACTAATGTAAACTCTAAAAAGAAATTAATTAATGAAAAAATGGAATCTGATAAATTAGTAAACACTTACAAAAAGAATCTTGTCTGGGCTACCAATTTACTAAAAGAAAATCCTAAAGGTTTAATTATAGGAGCATCTCTAAATTTAACTTATGATAATGTTTGTTATTTAATTATAGAAGGATTTAATCCAAGTTTTAAAACTTTAAATCCAAACTATCTTATCAAATGGAAAATGATAAATGACTACAAAAATAAGAATATAAAATACATAAATATAAATGCTGTAAGTGGTGAATTTACGAAAATAAATAAATACAGTGGTCTTAACGAAATGAAACTAGGTTTCAATTCATTAGTAACTGAATATATAGGAGAGTTTGAGCTTATTATTAGTCCATTACCTTATAATTTATATAAAAACTTAAACAAAGACAAGGAAAAGAAAAAATAAAAATATTCTAATGATTAGAATATTTTTTTATATCATCTTCATTAAAACAAATGCTATCCATTACTTCATTAGCAACATCTTCCCACTCTTCATAAACATTAACTGGAGTATTAAATTCAACAGTAACTAGTTTATTATCAAGAGTAAAGAATCTAAGATTATAATATGTATTTGCATCTGTTGTCACTAACTTTGCAAAAGTCTTATCATGTTCCTTATAAACCCCACTATCTAAAAGAGTTATATTAGTAAGTCCTGCTATCCTATTATTAAGATAAGCCTCTAATCCATCATCAGTCATATCTTCATTAGTAGTACTTACAAATATGTGTTCTAAATCATCATTACTCATAAATACAAGTTCTGGACGATTATTATAGTTATATTTAGACTTTAATGTCGCTTCATCTAACATTGTAAAAGTATCAGGAACATTTAAAAAGAAACTACTATCAACTCTATAAGTCTTAAAATTAATTTCTACTCCTTCAACTTCAATTTTATCTTCTTTCTTCTCTTCTTCCTGTTTATTATTTTCTTCTTCGCTAAGAGACTTTACATGATTATCATGAATAATATTAGCAAGAAAGAAAGCAACGACTACTATTACAACAATACCTATAACCCCTAAAATAATCTCTTTTCTTTTCATATTAAACACCATAAAGAGTATAACATATATCAAACAAAAAAAGAAGCCCTAAGGCTTCTTAATAAGTTTCTATTATCCTTCAATTTCAGAAACAACACCAGCACCAACAGTACGTCCACCCTCGCGGATAGAGAACTTAGTACCTTTTTCAATAGCAATTGGGTGAATTAATTCAACTTCCATTGTTATGTTGTCACCAGGCATAACCATTTCTACACCTTCTGGTAAAGTAATTACACCAGTAACATCAGTAGTTCTGAAATAGAATTGTGGACGATAGTTACTGAAGAATGGAGTATGACGTCCACCTTCTTCTTTACTTAGTACGTAAACTTCAGCTTTAAATTTATTGTGAGGTTTAACACTACCAGGTTTAGCAAGAACTTGTCCACGTTCAACTTGTTCACGAGAGATACCACGAAGTAAAACTCCTGCATTATCTCCAGCTTCTGCATAATCAAGTTGTTTTCTAAACATTTCGATACCAGTAACAACTGTCTTTTGAGTATCACGGATACCCACGATTTCAACTTCATCGTTAAGTTTTAATTGTCCACGTTCAACACGTCCAGTAACAACTGTACCACGACCTGTGATAGTGAATACATCTTCAATACTCATTAAGAATGGTTTATCAGTATCACGCTCAGGAGTTGGGATCCATTCATCAACAGCATCCATAAGTTCATAGATTGCGTTAACATATTTCTCTTCTCCTTCAAGAGCTTTAAGAGCAGAACCCTTAATAACTGGAGTATTATCTCCATCAAATCCATATTCGTTTAATAAATCACGAACTTCCATTTCAACTAAATCGATTAACTCATCATCATCAACCATATCACATTTGTTTAAGAATACAACCATACGAGGTACTCCAACTTGACGTGATAATAGGATATGTTCACGAGTTTGAGCCATAGCTCCGTCAGTAGCAGCAATTACTAGAATTGCACCATCCATTTGAGCAGCACCAGTAATCATGTTTTTAACATAGTCAGCATGTCCTGGGCAGTCAACGTGAGCATAATGACGTTTTTCAGTTTGGTATTCTACGTGTGCAGTATTGATTGTAATACCACGTTCTCTTTCTTCTGGAGCTTTATCAATGTTTGCATAATCTGTAAAATCAGCCCAATCAGGGTTTTTGTCATGTAAACATTTAGTAATAGCTGCAGTTAAAGTAGTTTTACCATGATCTACGTGTCCAATTGTACCAATGTTAACATGTGGTTTTGAACGATCAAATTTTTGTTTTGCCATATTTTTTCCTCCTCTTTTTTTATACAATTTATATTTTATCTAACAATTACTAAATTTGCAACTGTTTAGAACTAATTTTATAGAGTTTCTTTATTAATTTCCACTCTTTTTGATAATTTCTTCAGCAATATTTTTAGGTACTTCTTCATAATGATCAAATGTCATAACAAAGTTACCTCTACCTTGAGTATTACTACGTAAGTTAGTAGCATATCCAAACATCTCAGAAAGTGGAACCATTGCTGATAATTTAACCACATTTCCAAGTGACTCTTGTCCTAGTGGACGACCACGTCTACTAGTTAAGTCTCCCATAACGTTACCGAAGTATTCATCAGGGGTAGTAACATCAACTTTCATGATTGGTTCAAGTAATACTGCTTGACATTTATTCTTAGCTTCTTTTAAAGCCATACTAGCAGCAATCTTGAATGCCATTTCACTAGAGTCAACATCATGGTATGAACCATCATATAATGTTGCTTTAACATCAATCATAGGATATCCTGCTAAAATACCAGTTTGCATTGCTTCTTGTAATCCCTTATCAACAACAGGAATATATTCACGAGGAACAACACCACCTACGATTTGATCAACAAATTCATAACCTTTATCAGGATTTGGTTCAAACTTAATCCAAACGTGTCCATATTGTCCACGACCACCAGATTGCTTAATGTATTTACCTTCACATTCAGCAGCTTGTTTAATAGTTTCACGATAAGCAACTTGTGGAGCACCAACATTAGCTTCAACATGGAATTCACGTTTCATACGATCAACTAATACATCAAGGTGTAACTCACCCATACCAGCAATAACAGTTTGACCTGTTTCATGATCAGTATGAACTTTAAATGTTGGATCTTCTTCAGCAAGTTTTTGTAATGCAAGTGCCATCTTATCTTGATCTGCCTTACTCTTAGGTTCAACAGCAAGTTGAATAACTGGCTCAGGAACAATAAGTTTCTCTAAGATAATAGGTTTCTTCTCATCACATAATGTATCACCAGTAGTAGTATTCTTAAGTCCAACAGCAGCCGCTATATCACCAGTATATACATCACTAATTTCTTTACGAGTATTAGCATGCATTTGTAATATACGACCAATTCTTTCTTTAGAATCTTTAGTAGAATTAAGTACATAACTACCACTAGCTAAATGTCCCGAATAAACTCTAAAGAATGTTAAACGTCCAACAAAAGGATCAGTCATAACTTTAAATGCTAATGCACTAAAT
>CASEDN010000107.1 GCA_949286645.1 uncultured bacterium | reverse complement strand
TTAAATATAATAAAGGAATTTTCTAATTTTGATATAGACTTCTTTATTTTTTAGTATATATGCTTGGTGTGTTAAGAAAACTAGCAAAAATGTAAAGTATTGTTGATAGAAAAAGATAGTTTAAGGTAGTACACTTAATTTGGAGGTTGATAAAATGAGTTTAGGAAATAATTTGTTTGAGGCAAGAAAGAAGGCAGGGTTATCACAAGAAAGAGTTGCAGAAAAATTAGGGGTTAGTAGGCAAACTATTTCAAAATGGGAAACCAATGAAACTATTCCAGATATTTATCAGACCAAAAAGCTTTCTAAATTATATAAACTATCTTTAGATGAGTTAATAGAGTTTGATGTAGATTTAAAAGAGATAGAAGAAATTATTAAAAATACTGATGAAGAGAAAGAATCAAAAATTAATTGGACAAGTGCTTGGGGTAAGAAATATAAAGTATTAGTAACATATCAAAAAGAAGTTGATATATCTAAATATGCTAAAGGAATTAGGATGATGCTTGATAGTTTATCTAGTGAGTATGGTTATAATAAACAAGATAGTATGTTAGTTTTAAAAGATATTCTTTATCACGAGTGGAAAGATAAAAAATAGATTAATTATTTTAATGTTAAGAAAATTAGCATAACTTCCATTATATATTGCTAGATTAAAAAGTCTTAAGATTATATACTTTTAACTGAGGTGAAAAAATGGAAATAGGAAATAAAATATTAGAATTAAGAAAGAAAAATAATCTTTCTCAAGAAGCATTAGCAGAAAAGATAGGAGTTAGTAGACAGACAATATCTAAATGGGAGTTAGGTGAGACAGCTCCTGATATTAAACAAGCGAAAGAATTATCTAAAGTATTTAATGTTAGTCTAGATGAATTAACTGATAATGATATTAAAAATGTTTTAGAAGCTAAAGTTAGTAATACAGAAAAGTTAGCAGGCATTATAATTAAAATTTTAAAAGTAATAGGAATATTATCAATAATATATGTAATAATTTTTGTCATTGCATTAATTTTATTTACTGCTTTTCCTAATGAGCAAAAGACTACGACAGAGATAATATCTGCTGATTTAAATTGTTCTATTGGAGATAATAATTATTTAATTACAATTGGAGAAGATAATTATTTTGAATGTATGGAGTGTAATAAAGATATGATGATATATTTAAAAGATATTACAGATTATGCTAATGTAGAACATAGTATAGAAAATATAGAAAAGTATTTTGAAGATAATGGAGGTAGTTGTAAATAAGTATGAAAGTAATAACAGTATGTGGTAGTTATAAATTCAAAAAAGAGATGATTGATATTTCAGAAAAATTAACTTTAGAAGGTAATTGTGTCTTGATGCCTAATGAATTATCAAAATCTAATAAAGATGATTATAGTCAAGAAGAAGCTTTAATGATTGATAAAATGCACAAAGAAAAAATTAAATTATCAGATGATATACTTGTTGTTAATGTGGATGGTTATATTGGTGATAGTACTAAAAGTGAAATAGAATATGCTAAATCTTTAAATAAGGAGATTATTTATTATACAGATTTGATGAAATAATGTAATAGTTTTTATATAGAGAAAAGTGAAGAAAGTGATGTTATAATGAAAAATATTTTGGTGCACGGATTAGGACAAAATGAAACAAGTTGGAATAAAGTAGAAGAAGAGTTAAAGAGTAATAGTATAAAGGTAGAAATTCCTAGTTTATATTCAATGTTAAAAGATGTTACATCAGATTATGCTGCTTTATATAAAAAGTTTTCTAATTACTGTAATAATTTTGATGAAAAATTAAATCTATGTGGCCTTTCTCTTGGAGGAATACTTGCAATTGATTATGCAAAAGAGCATCCTGATAAAGTAAATTCTCTTATATTAATTGGAACACCTTATAAAGTACCTAAGTTTCTTTTTAAAGTTCAAGGACTAATATTCAAGATTATGCCTAGATCTACTTTTGAGAAGATAGGGTGTGAGAAGAAAGATTTTATTTCTCTTGTTAATTCTATGAGTAATTTAGATATAGAAATTAACTTAGATAAAGTAACTTGTAAAACTTTAATATTATGTGGTGTTAAAGATAGTCAAAATATGGAAAGTGCAAAATTATTAAATAAATCTATTAATAATAGTTCTTTTAAAACTATAGATAATTCTTCTCA
>CASEDN010000106.1 GCA_949286645.1 uncultured bacterium | reverse complement strand
GTCGAAAAAATTGTAAATTATAAAGATGTAAGTACAGGACTAGATCTAGCAGTTGCAAACTTTGCATATGTATATGATTTAAATTTTGATATTTCGCTAAAAATAATAAATAAAGCTAATTATTTAGAAAAAATATATAATAGATTTAAACTTAATGATCCGACTACTCAAGAAAGATTAAAAAAAATTAGCCAAACTGCTAATAAATATATAAAACAAAGAATAGGGAAAGTATATAACTAGTAAGAATTATTCTTTTAGAAATGCTTAAAAGTAAGGTAACTAACTATATTGTTATATTAATATTATATAATAAAAACAGAAATTTTTAGATAATAAAAAAGACATAATGTGTAAACTAAAGCACAGTTATGTCTTTTTATATATAAAAATTACATCATGTACTTATCATTACTATTGCCATAACCAGTTGACTGACTATCATAGTTTCTTGGGCTAATCATACTAGATTCAAGTCTATTAACTCTATTTTCTAGTCTTCTCATTTGCCTTTCAAGTCTATTTACTTGATTTTCTAAACTATTAAGTCTTTGATTAATATTATTAAAGTTTTGCCATCCTCCCATATTAGGGTTCATATTAGGATTATTTGGCCACATAGGCATACCTTGATTCATAAATTTAACCTCACTTTCAAGATATTATATTCCATACTTATTCTATTTATGATAAAATACCATATATGACATGGAGTGATTATTATGAGGTTAAGGAATGTTAAAGATAAAGAAGAAATACTAAATAATTGTAAATACTTAATTAAAAATCCAGAAGACTATAAAGGTAAATGGAAATTATCATTTAATAATGATAATCCTATCTATATTGAAATAGGTATGGGAAAGGGAAAATTTATTCTAGAAAATGCTCTTAAATATAAAGATATTAATTATATAGGTATAGAAAGATTTGATAGTGTAATGGCTAAAGCGATAAAAAAAATACCTAATGGTTTAGATAATTTAAAACTAATTAGAATGAATGCTTTAGATATCAATAAAGTATTTTCTAAAGAGATAGATTTAATATATTTAAACTTTTCTGATCCTTGGCCTAAGAAAAGATGGCATGATAGAAGATTAACTAGTAGAGTATTTTTAGATAAATATGATTCATTATTTAAAGATACTAAAAAAATCGAAATGAAAACTGATAATGAAGATTTATTTATCTACTCCCTTGAAACACTGAGCAGTAAAGGCTATGCTTTAAGTGACATTTCATTTGACTACCATAAAACAGATACTGATATAATAATGAGTGAATATGAGATGCGTTTTAGTAAAGAGGGGAAAAATGTCTATCATCTTTTTGCACAAAAGAAGTGACAAACCAAATAAATATTTGCTATAATGAAATAAGAGTAGGTGTTGTGTATTGAAAAAGAAAATAATTTTATTAATAATATCTATCTTAACTTTAACAGGATGTACTAACTTAACCAATATGAGTATAGATGAAGTAGTAGATGTTATGTTAAAAAATGATACTAACTTATCTAATCATGTATTTGAAGGGTATAAATACTATATACCTAAAGGATTAAGACTACTAGAAAAGGATGAATATAATGTTAATTTAAAAGATGAATATAATAATACCTATTATTTTTATATTGATGTTGTCAGTTACTACAATAAAGAAGAAATAGAGTATAAGGTAAATAAAAAAGCTTATGTTTCTAAAGAACTAGATTATAACGATAAAAAAGGATATCTAGAAATAACAAGAATAGAAGATACAGATGCTTATTTCATAGAATACATGTACAATTATGGAAAAATAGAAGCATTTGTTAAAGAAGAGGAAATAAAAAGTGCTATTATAAATATGAGTAGTGTTTTAAAATCGTTAGAGTTTAACAGAACAGTTTTAGAGAGCCTTATTGGTAATAACCTTTTAAACTATAAAGAAGATATATATGATGTTATGAAACCAAAGGGAAGCACAGCTAATAAAGATACATATCTAGAATATGAGGAAAAATATGGTATCTATGAAGGTTATGGTAATAATGACACTAGTGAAGACAGAATAGAAATAGATGAAAATTAAGAAACAGAAAGGTGGTGTCTAGCTATGAAACTGCTAGATAAATTAAAAAATGCTCTTTTTGAAGAAGAATACGTAGAAATAGAAGAAAAAAAAGAAGTTAAGAAAAAGGAAAAGCCTATTGCTAAAAAAATTATAGTTGAGGATAAACAAAAGAAACAGACACCTAAAGAAGATTTAATTATTGAAGAGGAAAAAAAAGAAACTCAGGATGCAACCCCAAATAAAGATTTCAAATTTAAAGCCATATTAGATGATGATTTTATAGATTTAGAAGAAGAAAAAGAATTAAAACCAACTCCTAAAGAAAAACCAAAAACAGAACACAAAACTAAGCCTAAGCAAATAAAAAGAGAAACAAAAGAACCAAAACCTCTATACCAAGGAGAGAAAAAGCAAGAAATAAGGCCATATAATAATACAGATAATGAAATTAAAATACATGAATATGGTGGGGCAACTAGACAACAAGAAAAAAAGATATTTAAACCATCCCCAATTATTTCCCCAATTTATGGAGTTTTGGATCAAAACTACAAAAAGGAAGATATTGTGACAAAAAAAGAAGTTAGAATAACTAGTAGCTATAAATCAAAAAATATTGATGTTGATAGTGTCAGAGAAAAGGCTTATGGAAATAGTGATGATATTTTTGAGGAAGAACTTAGTTCTAACAAACCGAAAGACTCTTCAAAAGAAACACATGACGTGAAAGATAATAGTTTTAATGAAATCCAAGAAACAAAAGAAGAAGATAGTCTTTTGGACATTAGTGATAATAATACTCCATCAGTTGCTAAAGTTACTATGGGAGATGCCGAAGAATATTATAGTGATTTAGGATTAGAGTATAATATTGACTATAAAGATGTATCACATGAAAAAGCTACAGGTAGACGAACAGATTTAAAAAGTTTTGATGAAGAAGAGCCTAAAAATGATGATGCTAGCATCGAAGATAATTTATTTGATTTAATAGATTCAATGTATGATGAAAAGAAAGGAGAATAAAAAGTGGAATTTTTAGGTGTTATTTTGGATAGCCTATTAATAGTATTAGTAATTGTTGCAATAGTATTAGCATTAAAAGCACTAGATACTCTTAATAAAGTTGATGCCATTTTAGATGATACTAAGAGAAAATTAGAAAACTTAGATGGAGTATTTAATTTAGTCGATAATGTTAGTGATAAATTGACCTTAGTTACTGATACTGTTATTGGTGGTATTGTTAATTTTATAACAAACATATTTAATAAGAAAGGAAAGGAAGAAAATAATGAGTAAAAAAAGTGGAATTGGAAAAATTATTGCAGGAGCTGCTATTGGAGCAGGTTTAGGTATTTTATTTGCCCCTAAGAAAGGTAGTGAAACAAGAAAGGATCTAAAAGAAAAATTAGATAATGTAGTTGCTAAAATAAAATCAGTTGATGCTGAAGATATAAAAAACATGTTTGAAGAAAAAGTAGAGGAGATTAAAGCTGAACTTGAAGACTTAGATAAAGAAAAAGCTTTAAAAATAGCTAAGAAAAAAGGTGAAGAAATAAAGAAAAAATGCCAAGACTTAGTCAACCTTGCTGTCGCTAAAGGTACTCCAGTATTGGAAAAAGCAGCAGAAGAGTTAAGGTTGAAAGCTATTGATGTAGTTAGTGATGTATTAGAAAAATTAGAATCTAAAGAAATTAAGTCAAAATAAGTTGACTATTTAATATAATAAAGTAGAACTGTTAATATATAAACAAGTTCTGCTTTTTATATAGATAAATATCTTGCATAATTATAAAAAAAGTGTTATAATATAAGCACTAAATCGATTGGGGGTATTTTATATGAAAAAGATAAAAGAACATAAGTTTAAAATTACAATGCTTGCATTTTTAATTGTTGCCCTAGGTATTTTTGGGATTACAAGTATAAATGCAGCTTCAACAGCACCACCTAGTTTTACAGCTAATAGTGAAAAAATACTAGAAGGGTATATTAGTGATTGGAATTATGCAAAGCTAACTAGTAGTTTAGGTGGTTATGTTTACTGTAGAGATTTTAATAAAGGCATCCCTTATGGAGTAACAATGACATTAGAAGGAGAAGCACCAGCTGCCATTGCCTATATATTGTCAAATGGTTATCCAAGAGTAAATATAACTGGTAATTCAGATATGGATTACTATATTACACAAGCTGCTATTTGGTGGTATGAAGATTTATATATGGGCGGTCATAATCTGCCAGATTCTTTTAAAACTACAGGATCTGATCCTTACAATTTAAGACCACATATAAAGAAATTAGTAAATGAGGCTGGAAAAGTTGATTCCTATGCTACACCTGCATTTAAACTTGTCAACAATGACAGTTCATTGAATTTAAGTAGTGATAAGAAGTATTATGAATCAGAGCCAATTAGTGCCAATGCTTTATATACAACAGGTAATTACACAATATCTTTATCTAATGCACCATCAGGAACTACAGTAGTAAATGCAAAAAGTGGAACTGTTCAAACGACATTTTCAACAAATGAAAGCTTTAAAGTTAGAATACCAGTTGACTCTGTTGACATAGGAAGCTTTAACATTACAGTAACTGCAACAGCTACTGGTTCAATCAATAAAGCTTATATGTACAAATCAAGTGATCCATCAAAACAAAGTGTCTTTGGTTCTGTACTATATCCTGAAACATCAACATTAACAGATAAGACTAATTTAACACTTGAGACTAGTAAAGTAACAATTACTAAAATTGATAATGAAACAGAAGAGCCTCTAGCAGGAGCAACTTTTGAAGTAAAAGATAGTACTGGTAGAATAGTTGCAACATGGACTTCTACAACCTCATCATATGTAATTAAAAACTTACCAAATGGAACTTATACATTACAAGAAACTAAAGCTCCAGATGGTTATGTCTTAAACGATAAGGTCGTAGAATTTACAATTAGCGATACAAATAGAAATATTTCTATTAGGTTTAGAAATAAAAAAGTTGAAAGAAATGCAACTATTATAAAAATAGATTCAGTTACAAAAGATCCAGTAGCAGGAGCAACCTTAGTGGTAAAAGATAGTGATGGTAATATAATAGAAGAATTTGTAACAACTACTGAGCCACATAAACTAACTGGTCTTAAAGATGGAACTTATACAGTAGAAGAGACCAAAGCTCCAGCAGGTTATGAAAAGACAGATAAAATATATGAATTTACTGTTAATAAAGATAATCGTGATGTAACAGTAACTATTGAAAATACCGCTATTGAGAAACTAGTAAATATATTGAAAGTAGATGCTGCAACTGGTAATCCAATAGCAGGAGCAACACTAGTAGTAAAAGATAGTGATGGTAATATAATAGAAGAATTTGTAACAACTACTGAACCTCATACTATTACAGGATTAAAAGATGGAGAATATACAGTAGAAGAAACCAAAGCTCCAGCAGGTTATAAGAAAAGTGATGAAATTTATAAATTCACAATTAGTGATGAAACACCTACTGCTTTAGTTGTATTTGAAAATAACGAAATAGTAGAAGTTCCATTTACTGGAAGTAATAAATCCCTAATAAGTACTTTATTTGGAACAGTACTTTTGATATCCGGAGTAGGATTCGTATACTACAATGGTAAGAAACAAAAAGTTAAATAAAAAGAAAAGAATCTCTCCTAATACAGTCGCTCTAATTGGAGCCTTTGTAATAACACTTGGAGGGTTCTTATCTTTTTATAACTTCATTGGTGATAAAAAGTTACTTGCCTATGACTATATGAATGAGAAAATATATAATGATAATGAAACAGAAATATATAGTGTTAATACATCTGAAGTTACTACCGATGAAGAAGAAAATAAAACACAGAATTATCAAGATATTGAAAGCTATATTGGTTATTTAGAAATACCAAAAATAAAGTTTAGAAGGGGTTTTTATAACATTGATTCTAGCCTCAACACAGTTGAAGCAAACATTGAAGTAATAAAAGGTAGTGAAATGCCTGATGTTACTAATAGTAACTTAATAATAGCAGGACACTCTGGTACTGGTTGGAAAGCCTTCTTTAAGGACTTATATAAACTACAAGTAGGAGATGAAGCTATTGTTACCTATGCTGGAGTTACTTACAAATATAAAATTACAAATATATATAAAGAGAAAAATACAGGTACAGTCGCAATTAAAAGAAATCATGATAAAACTACACTCACATTAATTACCTGTACTAAAGATGATAGTTCTACACAAACTATTTATATAGCAGAACTATACATGGCAGAATAAAAGGGGGTGTTATTAATGAGTCCATTATCATTAATGACAAAATTACAAACAGTTTTTGATTTGATTACATCTAAAAATTTATACTTAATGATACTAGCAGTAATAGTGATTTTGACAATAATTTTTATTACTACTAATGGTTCAAATAGAAAGCAAAGTAAAAGAACTTACATTCTATTATACTTAGCAGGCTTCATATTTTTAGCTTTCCAATATGGTAGTAGTTTTATGGCTTTGTTAGATTATGCTATTAATGAGGTATTTATAACTTATTACTTTCCAAATATTGTTATCTATCTAATTATGTTAATTATAACTAATATAGTCCTATTTAAAACAATATTTAGTAATAAAGCAGACTTTAAATTAAAAGTTATAAATTCTACTGCTTTTGCAATCATTATGTACTTATTTATATTAGCAATATCACAGATTGCTAGCCTCAACTTAGATGTCTTTAATATCACTGAATTATATAGTAGTAATGCCGTTAGAAGTATTTTAGAATTAAGTATGTTTATCTTTGTTTTCTGGATAGTAGTTTTAATAGTTTATCACTTAATAAGAAAATATCAATATAAACATAATTTAATCCAAGTAGAATCTTTTACAAACTATAATATTATTCATGACTTTGATATTAAAGAAGCTTATAAAGTACCTAAAAAACAGGTAATTATAGAAGAACCTAAAGAAGAACAAGCTCCTATAAATTTATTAGGTCAAAACTTTACTTTAGATGAATATAAGCTTATGGTTAAGATATTAAAAGAAGAAAAAGAGAAAGATCAAGTAAAAGAAGAATCAAAACCTGTTGAAGATAACCCTCTTACAGAATTAAATAAACTATATGAAAGTATAAGAGATTAGTTAAAATACTAAATCTCTTTTTATTTTCATATAATTTATTGGTGATAAAATGTTAACAGAAGAAGAATTTTATGAAGAGTCATTAAATACTAACTTATATTATTTAAGAACAATGAGAGATTTTTGTATTAATATTGAGCTTTCTTTCTATGGAAATAATCCCTATAAAGCAAGAGCCGAAGCCCTTGCTAGAAGAAGTCAAGATTTAGGTAGAGAGATGATAACAGTAACTAATGGAAAAGTACCATCAAAAGGAGTAGACTATGAGATATTTTATACAGAGTACACCCTCCCAACTGAGAAATTAACAGAGAAACTTTTTAATATAAATCTTGCTACAGATATAACAGAATCACAATTAGAACTAACACCTACAGATACCTTTGAGATAACTGATGAACTAATAAGAACAATGACTTCTATCAATACAAAAGCTCTATCCATAGCAAATGATTTTATTGAACTAGCCCGAGAAATAAGAGATGAGATGACTTCTAATAATCTATTTTCATATTCCTATCCTACTATGTATAACTTTATGATAATAGAAATTGAACTATATATAGGAGAATTAAATAGATTAAAAGAAATGATAAGAAAAGACCCAATAATTGCCTTAGATACAGAATATGGTTACAATATAACCGCTTATGAAATAACTTCCTTCTTAAGAGGCTTAATCGATCCCAATGCAACATCATATATAGAAGTATTAAATAATATCTTAAATGAAATATATCCACAGTTACTTGAAGATTATAATAGTCTACCCCTATCCCCTGAAAATCAAAAGGATTTAACAGAAAGAAGTATCGCTATTATTAGAAGAATCAGATTACTACTAAGAGATATGTTAAGAGATTTATTAGATGCAAAACTATACTTTATAATAGAACCACTCGCTATCGATAACTTCTACCGTGATATAAACTATTTCCTTTATATTCTTGACGCTGACAATAAAGAAGTCTAAATGACCTCTTTTTCTTTTCCCTTAATTAAAATAATGATATAATTAATTAGGAAGTAGGTAATAATATGAGTAATATAGATTTAGACAACTTAAATGAAGAACAAAAAAAGGCCGTTTTCTATAATGAAGGACCTCTTTTAATACTAGCAGGTGCAGGGAGTGGTAAGACTAAAGTCTTAACCACTAAAATTGCCTATCTAATAGAAGAATTAGATATATCTCCTTACGAGATACTTGCTATAACCTTCACTAATAAAGCAGCTTTAGAGATGAGAGAACGTGTTGATAAAATGATAGGTAGTGAGTCAAAGTATATTCAAATATCAACATTCCACTCTTTTGGACTTAAAATATTAAGAGAAAACTATGATAAATTAGGATATAGTAACAACTTTGTTATTATGGATAGTGATGACTCCTTAACTATCGTAAAGAAAATATTAAAGAGTCTAAACTATGACCCTAAAATCTATAATCCTAAAGCGATTAGAAATAAAATAAGTAATTGTAAAAATGAACTTCTATCTCCAAAAGATTATGAAAGATATATAGCAAGCGATTATGAAAATGTTGTAAGTGAAGTATATTATAAATATGAAGATAAATTAAAGAAGAATAATGCCATGGATTTTGATGATTTATTACTTCTACCAATCACTCTTTTTAGAAAGTATCCAGATGTTTTACAAAAATATCAAGAACGTTATAAATATATATTAATAGATGAGTATCAAGATACTAATGAAGCGCAGTATATCTTATCTAAAATGATAAGTGCTAAATATAAAAATATCTGTGTCGTAGGAGATGCTGATCAAGCGATATATGGGTTCCGTGGAGCGAATTATAAAAATATCTTAAACTTTGAAAAAGATTATCCTAATGCTTTAAGTATTAAACTAGAACAAAATTATCGTTCTACTAAGACCATATTAGATGCTGCTAACTGTGTTATTAAAAATAATGAAAAAAGAAAAGATAAAAATCTTTGGTCTACTAAAGGTGATGGCGATAAGATAACCTATTATAGAGCCTATGATGAAAAAGATGAGAGTCATTATACTGCTAAAGAAATAAAGAAACTTTTAGATGAGGGAAAAAATGCTAGTGATATCGCTATACTATATAGAACTAATGCCCAGTCCCGTGTCATAGAAGAAGAACTATTAAAAGATAATATTCCTTATCGTATTGTAGGAGGTTTCAGCTTCTATCAAAGAAAAGAAATTAAAGACTTACTAGCATACTTAAAACTAATCTTTAATCCTAAAGATGATGTAAGCTTATTGAGAGTTATAAATACACCTAAAAGAGGTATAGGACTAAAGAGTATAGAACATTTAACAGAAAAAGCTGATAGAGATGGTATAAGTCTATTTGAAGCGATAGATGGTGGCAAAGAAGAGAAGTTTAAAGACTTAATTATCTCTTTACAAAAAGTAGCAGAATCAGTAACTTTAACAGAGTTAATTGATAAAGTATTAGATTCTACTGGTATGAAAGCTGAACTAGAGAGTGAAAAGAGTATAGAAAGTGAAATAAGATTAGAAAACCTAGAAGAATTTAAATCTATTACTAAAGCCTTTGAAGAGAGAATGGGACTAGTATCATTAGAGGACTTCTTATATGAAGTAAGTTTAGTTAATGATAAAGATGAATATAAAGACTCTCGACATAAAGTAAGTCTAATGACTATTCACTCTGTTAAAGGACTAGAGTATGATATTGTCTTTGTTCTAGGATTAGAAGAAGGAATATTCCCACATCGTAATAGTTTGATGAGTGCTAGTGAAACAGAAGAAGAAAGAAGACTTTGTTATGTTGCTATAACTAGAGCGAAAGAAAAACTATATCTATTAAATGCTAGAAGAAGAGTTTTATTTGGAGAAGATAGTATTAATCCTCCAAGTAGATTTATAAGTGAAATAGATGAGAACCTAATAGATAGTAATTC
>CASEDN010000105.1 GCA_949286645.1 uncultured bacterium | reverse complement strand
ATAAGCAGGCTTTAAAAAGACATATTAGTGGTAATTTAATAAAAGATAAATAGTTAACTTATATTATAATTAAACTACTAATTTAATTAAAGCAGGAGATAAGAATACTTCTATAAAGCTACAACCTATAAATATTAATAGTACAGTTATATATACTTGCAAATATCTTTTCATAGAACTTCTTAGATTAATATCTGTACCTCTAAATAAATATTTAAATAATTTGATGCCAAAATAAAGAGCATAGAAGCCTAAAAATAGTGACATTAATAAAGTAATCAATTGATGAGGAAAAAGATAGAAAACAGCCTTTAAAATGCCATTAAAATGATACGTATAAATGATAGAAGATAAAGAAAAGCCAAAGATAAAAGCGGATGAAGCTAAACTAAATATTATTAGAGGTATTCCTATAATAGATATCCCTAATAAGAAAATAAATGTTACGAACGAAATATTACCTATTAAACTATTGATTAAAGCATTTTTATAATCTATATCATTATTCTTGATACTAGTAAAGAAACTATCTAAACTAGTAGTTACAAGAGCATGATCGCTTTTATTTAAAATAACAGCATAAATAATACCAAGAAGTAAACCTATAGACATTACTATTATTAAGAAGATGTATATTTTCTTTTGTTCTGCTAGTTTGTTAGTTACTTTAGTCTTTACTTTTTTAAGTTTTAAATCCATTATAATCACCTAGTAAATATTATTCAAAAATAAATATTATTTACCTAAAATCATTTTACAAAAATAGACTTTTTATATATAATTAAAAATGAGGTGAAATTGATGAATCAAAAAGTGGTAAAAATAATCTCTGCTATTATGTTAGTAGCAATACTAGCTTCAGTAATTAGTGTAATATTTTTCTATGTTATATAAGAAAAGAAATAGATTAAACAGTTCTATTTCTTTTTAAATGTTATAACTTCTCCTTTTTTAATGTCATAATCACTATTATCATTAAAAACTACATCTTCTTTAAACAGTTCATTTATTAGCTTATCTATATCAGAATTAAATTTCTCTTTTAAGTATTCATTATCTTTTAAATCAAATTCTTCTAAAACTTCTTCAAGTCCAAATATATTTTCTAAATGATACCTACGAATTATTTTATCTAAAACAGCATATATATCAAAATAGAATTTTCCTCTATATTCTTCTGCAAATTTATCAACTACTTGATAAACTATCGCTACTCTTTGCTGATTAACTCTATTAATATAATTAGCCCAATTATTCTTAACTAAATCTAAGTCTTTAGATAAATTATCCAAAAGATATAAATGACTTTCTAAATATTCTTTTAAATAATAATCTAAATTACCAACATAGTCTAACAAATACTTAGTATTACCTATTTTAATTAATTTCTCTTTATCTTTAATATTTTTATGAACTAGTTCTTCAAAATTCTTATCTTGATAAAAAATCTCATATAAAAAGCATATAGCATAGTAATCAAGTATTAAAGGTTTATCTTCATATTTAGATAATACTACTTCAAAACCAAGACCTATTAATTCTTCAAGTTCCCTATCACTATTTTGAACTGCTCCTACTTCTACTTTATCTTTAGCATAAAAACCTGCTCTTGATATTTTATAATTATTAAAACTATCTTTATCTATAGCAGCCATTAAAACTATAATCTCTTTATATTCCATACTCTCTACATCTAAACTATCTAATAAGTAATCAGCATCTTCCCGATAAACATCTAAGTTATCTTTAAAGTTGAGTAACATATGCTTAATAACATCATAACTTTTTCTATAAGAAGCATCTAAATAACTATAATATGTTATATCATGAGATAGTTTTAAAGCATCAAAAAGAAAGTCATTATCACTTTCTAACTCTTCTAGATTATCTATATCATTACCAATAATATAGTCATATATTAATTTCTTACTATACATATCTCACCTATTTAAATAACTTTGTCGTATTAACTCTCTTACTATTAGATAGACAACTTACTTTCTTAACGTTTTTCTTTTTATTATAATTTCCTTTAATTTTCTTAGCTTTCATAAACTCCCCTTACCTTTCTATATATCCTTCAATCTCTGGTGTTATATCACTAACTAATAAATCACTAGTATCATACTTTAATACTATATCATTAAGCCTTTTCTTATCTTTAGCAAGATATAATATAAGAAGTCCTGCAATTCTATTAGCAGTATATTGATTTAATTTATAAACATCACTTGGATTAATATTATATTTTCTAATAATATCGTTAATTGGACCATATTTATATATATAATTAATATAACTTCTCGTAATTAACTCTATATTTTTATCTTTTTTAAAAAATTTAGCAGTCTTCCATACTTTCATAGTATTCCCCCTTAATTAGCTCTATATTATATCATTTTTGTTTAATATTGGCAAGATTTAACACGTCTTTTTTATAAAAAATGCTCCATAATAGTAATGTAGCTAAGGAGTGATTAAAATGCATTTTTTAAAAAAATTAAAGCTACAAATAATTTTTCCTCTTCTTATACTCTTTATTATGCCCATAAACATCTATGCTTATTCCAAATATATTATCCCAGGTGGAGAAACCATTGGTATAGAAGTTAATTCTGAAGGTGTTTTAGTAGTTGGCTTCTATGAAGTAGAAAGTAGATATATTGGAAAAGATGCTGGTTTTGAAATTGGTGATACTATTACAGAAATAAACGATACCAAAGTAGCTAATATTGATGAAATGGTAAATGCAGTCAATGAAGAAGCAGCAAATGATAATCAGTTAGATGTAACTATTATTAGAGATGGTAAGTCTTCCGATTTAACTTTAGATATGATTTGTGATAGTAGTAATGTTTGTAAAACTGGTCTTTATGTAAAGGATGAAATAACAGGTATTGGTACACTAACTTATATCGATCCTAAAACAACTATCTTTGGAGCTTTAGGTCACGAAATTACAGAGAGAACAACTGGTGAAAAATTTGAGATAAAAGATGGAAAAATCTTTAAAGCAACTGTAACTGATAACACTAGAAGTGAAAATGGTTCACCAGGTGAGAAAAATGCAACATATGATGAATCTGTAACTTATGGTAAGATTAATTCTAATGAAGAGTCTGGAATATTCGGTGAATATACAAGTGAGCTATTAAATACTGAAACTCTAGAAGTAGGAACCAAAGATGATGTTAAGAAAGGTGAATCGACAATTAGGACTGTTATAAATGGTAATGAAGTAAAAGAATATAAGATAAATATTTTAAATGTTAATAAAGATACTGATATTAAAAATATTCTTTTTGAAATAACAGATGAAGAACTTTTAAATGAAACTGGAGGTGTCATCCAAGGTATGAGTGGTTCCCCTATTATCCAGAATAATAAGATAGTTGGAGCGGTTACTCATGTTATTGTAAGTGATGCTAAGAAAGGGTATGGTATTTTTATAACAACTATGTTAGAAGAAGGAGATAAGAGTGCTAGTTAATACTAACACTCTTTTAAATAAAAAAATAACTAAATTAATAGCTATTTTAAGTAATTAAGTACTTCTCTTAAGTTATCTTTAGTAACAAAGTCTCCACCGTTTTTAAATAAGTTTAAAAGGTCTTTATCATCTTTAGCAATATCTTTGCCAATAACAGGAAGAAACTTTCTAAAGAAAAAGTTTAATTTACTATAATCAATTCCTCCTCTTAGATAAAAGAAAGGAAGTTTTATATTATTAGCATCTTTTAGAGTATTAAGATAATCTTTGCTATAGGCAAGTGCACCTACAGCAATTACTCCTTTTACTTTATATTTCTTTAATATTTTAGAAAGTCCCATTATTTTAGAAGCATAGATATAACTAAGGAATATTACTTCATCATTTTTACTAACTATAGCATCTTTATATGAATAACACGGAATATTTAACTCTTCACTAAGCATTTTAGCATATCTTTCAGTATGCCCTGTTTTACTTT
>CASEDN010000104.1 GCA_949286645.1 uncultured bacterium | reverse complement strand
TTAGAGTAATCTTCTTTAGAGGAACATGCTGTTTTTGTAGATAAATAGATATCATAAGATTCTAATTTATGAATTATAGTCTCTGGTTTTATACCTTTAATACTAAAATTTAAAATATAAGGAGATGAATCTATTTTAGAGTTTATAGTAATAGAACCTATCTTACTTAATTCATCTCTTAAATAGTTATTAATCTCTTTTACTTTTAGATAAGCCTCATCTTTATTTTCTAAAGCTAGACGTAGTGCTTTTGCGAAGGATGCTATTAGTGGTAAAGCAGGAGTTCCTGCTCTATATATAGTCTGACTATCTCCTCCATTTATTAGAGGAGATAAGTTAATCTTTTCTTTTTTTATAAGTAATGCTATTCCTTTAAGTCCATTAAATTTATGAGCAGAAGCTGAAAATAAATCTACATTTTTTAGATTTACATCTATTTTAGTTAAGCTTTGAGTTCCATCTACATGGAATATTGCTTTACTCCCCTCTTTAATTATTTTACCTATAGTATCTATATCCTCTATTATTCCTAGTTCACTATTGACATGATGAATAGATATTAGTATGGGATCTAACTTTAACTTTTCTTTTAAATCATCAATATCTATATGATAGTTATCATCTAATTTTAAATTAATTACTTCTACATCTTTTAAGCTATTTAAAGTATTAGTAATAGAAGGATGTTCTAGAATAGTAGTAAGTATTATTTTCTTTCTATTTGGATAAGCATCTAATACTCCTTTAATGGCTAAATTATTAGATTCACTACTACTACTTGTAAATATCACTTCATCTTCTTTTACACGAAGCAAATCTGCTACTTGTTTAACACTAGCATTCATTAGTTTTTTACTTTCAAAACCTAGTTTATGTATAGAATTTGCATTACCAATATATTCTTTAGAAACTTTAACAAAAGTATCTAGTACTTCATCATTTACTTTAGTTGTAGCAGCATTATCAAAATATATCACTTTACATCACCCTTTTTATTAATTATAGCATATTTATTCTTAGTTAGTATTCTCTTAACTATACAATAATTTTTCTTTTTATTAAAAGTTTTAGTAATTGCATAAGATAAATCATATATATTATAATTTAGTAAATAATTATTTTTTAAAATATACTTTTTAATATTTTTAATATGTATGGATCCTAGGAGAACAATCAATTCTTCTATATTTTTATTGTTTTTTAAAGTAGATACTTCTTTTTCTTTAAAATCTATTGATAGTATCAGTTTTTTATTCTTTTTTTTCATGACTCCTCCGGTTATTTAACTATACTACTATTATTTAAAGGAAATTGCAAGATAATAATTTTTCACATAATAAAAGTTCTGTAAGTAATCTTACAAAACTTTTATTCTTTTATTCGGCAAAAACATTTTTTATAGTTAAGGTTTGGTTATCATAATCAGTAATTACACCAATAAGAGAAATAGGAGCATTTTTATTTAATTCTTTTATATTATTAGATAAAAGTATTGCTTTTACAGTTAAATCGTATTTACCTTTTATATCATCAGTAAATTTTAAAGTAATAGTATTATTTTTATTATTTTTACTAGAAATAGTTCCTGTTAATCTTATAAATTCTCCTACATGATTGTTATTATCGTTTATGATAGAGTAAGCAAGTTCTCTTACTGTAAAGGTTTCAGGAGTAGTGTTATACTTTATACTCCAAGAGCCTATTACAGTATCACGTCTACCTACTTTTTGATTATACTTTATTACTTTATATCCTAGTCCATAATACTCTTTAGTGCCACCATCGTCATAGACTTTTGTTCTAATAGCAAGAAATGGTCCAACTCCTGCTTTAGTTATTAATAGAATATCTGTTGTAACTAAAATACCTATTACTAATATTACTATCATAACAATAGTAGATATTTTCTTTATCTTTTTTTCTTGTTTTACTGATATGCCTTCTTGTTTTTGTTCTTCGGTTTGCATAATAACACCCCTAACTATTTATTTTTTCTAAAAATTCCTCTTCAGTCCATATTGGTATATTTAACTCTTTAGCTTTCTCATATTTACTACCAGGACTTGCTCCTACGATTACTGCATAAGTTTTCTTAGATACAGAACCTACTGTTTTTCCTCCAGCATTTTCTATTAAAGCTTTCGCTTCATCTCTTGTTAACTTAGTAAGTGTTCCTGTTAAGACAAAACTTTTGTCTTGGAAGTCTTCTTTAACATTTAACTCTTCACCGATATAATCCATATTAAGACCTAGTTCTTTTAATTCTTCTATAATCTTTAGATTATCTATATTATTAAAGTAATCTACTATATTTTTAGAAATAATAGGTCCAATATCAGTAATATCTACTAACTCATCATAGGTTGCCTTACTTAAATTATCCATGTTTTTATAAGTTTTAGCAAGTATTTTGGCTTTTTCTTTACCTACATTTTTAATACCTAAAGCAAATAGTAATCTTTCTAGAGAGTTAGCTTTACTATCTTCGATAGCATTTAATAAATTAGTAACTGATTTTTCACCATAACCTTCTAATTTAGTTAAAGCATCTTTTTTATCTTTTAATTTATAAATATCTGGAATAGTACTTATAAATTTAAAGTTATATAAGTCTTCCATTAATCTATCTCCTAGGCCATCTATATTCATAGCAGGACGAGAGACAAAGTGAATAAAACTTTCTATATGTCTTGCAGGACAATTAGGATTAGGACAGAAATAGTCTACTTGGTCTTCTATCTTTATTAGTTTTGTATTACAGATAGGACAGTTAGTAATCATTTTAAATGGTATTTCTTCTCCTGTTCTTCTTTCAACTTTCGCTTCTACTACTTCTGGTATTACATCTCCTGCTTTTCTAATTGATACAGTGTCATGAATCATTAAACCTTTACTTATAACATAATCTTCATTATGAAGAGTTGCTCTACTTATAGTAGAACCCATTAACTGGACAGGATCAAGAATAGCATTAGGAGTTATTTTACCAGTTCTTCCTACTGTAAAGATTATATCATTTAGTTTAGTTAAGACTTCTTCGGCTGGAAACTTATAGGCAATAGCCCATCTTGGAGTTCTTGCCGTGTATCCTAATTTTTGTTGGTCTTTAATAGAATCTACTTTAATAACAACACCATCTATATCATAAGGAAGGTCTTTTCTTATTTCACCTTTTTCATGAATATAGTTCATTACTTCATCAATATTTTTTACAATTCTATTATTAGGATTAGTCTTAAAGCCTAGACTCTTTAAAAACTCTAAGGCTTCATGATGAGTAGAAATATTATAATCTTCTGGATTAGGTAAATGATATAAAAAGGCATCTAAATTACGTTTTGCGGCTATTTTAGAATCTAGCTGTCTAATTGATCCAGCAGCAGCATTTCGAGGATTTTGAAGAGGTTTCTCACCAATAGATGCGCGTTCTTTATTAATTTTTTCCAGAGTTTCCTTACTCATATATATTTCTCCTCTTACTTCAATATCAAGAGGTTGTTTTAATTTTAAAGGAATGCTTTTAATAGTCTTAACATTATGAGTAATATCTTCACCTATTACACCATTACCGCGAGTCGCTGCTCTTACCAAGATACCTTTTTCATAGTGTAAAGAGACAGATAACCCATCTATTTTTAGTTCACAAACATAATTAGAATGGACTCCACTATTTTCTATTCTCTGTAAGAAATCTATTATCTCATCTTCATTAAAAACATCTCCTAAAGATAGCATGGGAATAGTATGCTCTACTTTTTTAAACTCATCTATTACTTCTCCTCCTACTTTTTTAGTAGGTGAGGTATCAAGAACCCACTCTGGATGTAATCTTTCAATAGTTTCAAGTTCTCTATAGTAAGCATCATACTCTTGATCTGTTATTTTAGGATTATCTAAAACATAATAGTTATAAGAAGCTTCATCTAGTATTTTTATTAGATAGTTCATTCTTTCTATTGTAATGTTGTTATCCACTGTTTTTCCTTCTTTCTAAATGTTTTTCCACAGTTTCTGTGGATAAAGTCCTTCTTCAGTCATTTCTCTTAAGGCATTTACTACAAGAGGTTTATCTTCTTTATAAGTCATACCATACCAGGTAGAAGTTGTATTTATAACATCTATTGTTTTAATATTTTTTCTAAGGCATGTATCTAAGACATCTGGTATCTGAAATTCGAAATTATCAATATCCTTCCCATGAAGTGATAAGAACAAATATAATTCATCACTTAAAATATCAAAGATATCAGGAGAAAATAGTAAAAGATTCATACATACTAAAGTATTTTCATCTAATTCTTTACCCTTACTACTATGCAAAGGAGAAGCGATTATCTTACCTTTTTTATTCATTACTTTACATTCTGTTATTTTAGATAGTTTATGATTACCTACTTCCATAACACCACGTTTAGCCGCTCCATTTGGACTTAGGGTATTACTTACCATATAACCCACAATACCATAATGATTATAAATAATATTATCTAAATAAGAACTGGCTTTTATGTAGGCATCTTTACCATAGTAATCATCAGCATTTATTACGGCGAATGGTTCATTAATTTTATCTTTGGCACAGTATATTGCATAGGCAGTACCTAAGGGTTTTGTTCTTTTATTAATTAAAGATTTAAATCTAGTTGGAATATAGTTATTATTTTGAAAAGCATATTCCACTCTTATATAATTCTCTACTCTTTTACCAATAGTCTCTCTAAAACTTTCATAAAAGTCTTCTTTTACAACAAATACTACTTTAGTAAAACCTGCTTCTATAGCATCATAAATAGAGTAATCTATTATAAACTCTCCATTAGGTCCCACTGGTTCTAGTTGCTTTAGACCACCAAATCTACTTCCAAGACCTGCTGCCATTATTAATAAAGTTTTATCTTTTTTCATCATTTCCTCCATATAGATTATTGTTATATATACCCTCTTTAATCATTTTATCAATTGCATTTACTACTAACTCTTTATCTTCTTTATAAGTTACTCCATACCAAGTAGAAGTTGTTTCAATAACATCAACTGTTACTTTATTTTCTTCTAATAATTCATTTAAGACTATTGGTATTAAGAACTCGCATAACTCTATATTATCTTTATTGTCTTCTAAAAAGATAGGTAGTTTTTCTTCTAGTATTTTAAATAGACTAGGAGTAAATAGTAACATATTCATAGAAGCGATTGTATCTTTTGATACTTCAAAAGGAGCGCTTCCATTTAAAGGTGATACTTTTACTTTATCTTTATCAAGTTCAGTATTACTTTCAATTATAGTAATTAGTTCATTATCTTCATTTACTTTACAGACACCACGTTTAGCGGCACCGTTTTCGGTTAAGGTATTACCAAGACGATAGGCAATTAAGCCATAATGTTTATCTTTAAAATTAGATAGATAATCACTTGCTTTTAAATAAGCATCACTTCCATAGAAATCATCAGAGTTAATGATTGCGAATGGTTCATTAATTTTATCTTTGGCACAAAGTATAGCATGAGCAGTACCAAGAGGCTTTTTTCTTGTTTTTAATAGTTCTTGATACTTTTTAGGTATATTATCATTATTTTGAAAAACATACTCTACTTTTATATGTGGTTCTACTCTTTTACCTATAGTCTCTTTAAAGATATTATAGTTTTCTTCTTTGATGATAAAGACTACCTTATTAAAACCTGACTTAATAGCATCATAGATAGAATAATCTATTATAAACTCTCCATTAGGTCCTACTGGTTCTATTTGTTTAAGTCCTCCAAATCTACTACCCATTCCGGCAGCCATGATTAGTAATGTTTTATCTTTCATATGTCCTCCTCATATTTATTTTTTCACAAAATTCCTACATATTTTATACTGTTTTTCACATTTTTCTTGTTCGAAGTTTTTTCTAGATGTTTCTTTTATACCTTCGTTAAACTCTTATGATTTTTCATTAACTTCTTAATTCCATATGGATGAGAAAAAGCAACTGATACTAAAGAATTAGTAACATCTACTACTTTACCTGCTCCAAAATGTTCATGGACCACATAATCTCCAACTTTATAGTCGACATCTTCATCTCTAATAACATCTTCTTTATTAATATGTTTAACTTCTTCTGTCTTTTTAGTATTACTATCTATTAGGTTCTCATCTATTTCACTTATAAATCTACTTGGAGGATTAATACTATCTTCACCAAATAAAACTCTTCGTCTAGCATTTAAGAGATATAGTTTTTCTTTCGCTCTAGTTATCGCAACATAACAAAGTCTTCTTTCTTCTTCTGTTTCACTAGCACTCATTAAACAGTTTCGATGTGGGAATATTCCTTCTTCTAGGCCTAGAACAAAGACTATATCATATTCTAGTCCTTTAACAGAGTGAATAGTCATTAGACTTACTTTATGACGTGAGTCTTTATATTCATCTTTATCATTGACAAGACTTACTTCATATAAGAAGTCTTCTAATGATACTAGTCCCATTCTCTCTTCAAAGGCTTTAGTAATAGATTTAAATTCTTCTAGGTTTTCTA
>CASEDN010000103.1 GCA_949286645.1 uncultured bacterium | reverse complement strand
GAAGTATATGTATGTGAGTTATCTTTAAATGCTTTAATGACTAAAGTTAAACCATTAAAGTATAAAGAAGCATCAAAATATCCGACAATCGTTAAAGATGTAGCATTCATTGTTCCTAAGGCTATGCCATCAAGTGAAGTAGAGACAGTTATTAAAAAAGCAGGAGGAAGATTACTTAGTGATATTAAGGTATTTGATGTTTATGAAAAACTTGATAATGATAAAAAATCTATTGCTTATAACTTAACATTTATGGATAGTAATAGAACATTAACTGATGATGAAGTTATGAATGTCTTTGATAATATTATTAATAAAGTCACAACATCTTTAGATGTAGAATTAAGAGGATAAATAAGATGAATATAATAAAGTTAAAAGAAAACAAAAGACTGTGATGAAAAAATTACACAAATAGCTTTACATATTAATACCACTATGATATAATCTGATTGTATTAGATGAGGGATACTTCATATAATATAGAAGTAAGTTGATTTTCTTCTTACGAAAATGTTCTCGCTTGTAGATGGTTGCGAGTAATAAATTATTCTACCGGTAAATTAAAGGGCGATGTTTTTATAAACAAAGCTCTTTTTATTATAGTGAGGGGGAATGGAAAATGAAAATTAAAGAAGGATATTTATATCATATTTCAAAAGATTTTTTTGAACTTGTTGATGATCCGAACTTGCCAATAAATCATTCTGGAGTTCATAGTAGACCATCATATTTTTTAGTAAAAGATAAAGCTCTTTTATGGTTTATACCGTTAAGTAGTAAAGTAGATAAATATAAAAAATAATTGCTAATAAAAAAGAAAAGTATGGTAGATGTAATACTGTCTTGATAAGAAAAATTGCAAATAAAGATAATGCAATTTTAATACAAAATGCTTTTCCAACTTTGCCAAAATATCTGACTCATCCACATACTGTTAATGGGAAAATCTATAAAGTACCAAAAGGTATTCAAAAAGAAATAAAGTATAACTTTAATGAATTAATGTCTTTGAAGAAACAAGGTATTGATCTATTCTTTACTTATGTAGATAAAATAAAAGAAATGATGTATCAAGAGTTACAAAATGACACTGTACAAAAAGTGTAAACGATAATAAATGATAAAGTTTATAGGAGGGAATATTATATGGAAAAGAAAAGTATAACGAAGTTTCCTGAGGGCTTTTTTCAACAAAAGCGTCCAATAATTTCTGCTGGCGAGGCTCTTAAAGGACTTAAACCTTTTGAATGGGAAGGTCTTGATTTTGATGAGGAAAAAACTAAGAAAACGAAAAAAACAAAAGATAAGTTAAGGAAAAATAAAAATGTTAGGAGTTGATTTCCTAACATTTTTTAAGTAGCTAGCTCACTATAAACATTTTTATCATAATTATGTTGTTCTCCTTCTAATTCACTTAACTCACTTGTAGTTATTAAGAAGAAGTTATATTCTAAGATATCACTACCATCAGTAGTAATAGGATCATCCCAAGTAAGATCTAAGTGATACCAAGCATTGTTTAAATTGACTGCATTCCAAACATGATTTTCTGAAGATATCTTATAACTTTTTATACCCATATCTTCTAAAAACAATTCCATAGCATCAGTATATCCACCACATAAACTATAACCTTCTAGAAGACTACCATAAGCAGTATCTGATTTATATTTAACAATGTTATTATCACTTCTATCTTTATCATACTTACTATTATTAATAATATAATTATGGGCTTCCTTAATCTTATCTTCATTACTCATAGAACTATTCCATATTTCTTTTTCTATTTCTTCAACTTTAGCATTTATTAATTTAATATCATTATTACTATAAATATGTTCAATTTTTAACGTAACTTTGCCATAATCATCATAACTAGTTTCTAAATGTCTAAAACTATTAAAAGGATGTACAAAATTATTAATAGTAGAAAGAACTTTTTGATTATTAGCAAGACTATCAACATCATTTATACATTCTGAATATTCATCAGTACAGTAAAATGAGAATTCTTCTTCTCCAGAGTTTAAAACAGTATAGTAAATATTTAATAAATCTTGATAATTATTGGGGGTAAAGTCATCAGTTCTTTTAACATAATTAAAATCATAATCCCTTGTATAATCATTAGATGCAGTTAAAGTAACTTGCTTTTGTTCTTTAACAAAATAAGTTCTATATAAATTATATAAAGGTCTTCTAAATGCAAAAGTAAATCCAAATAAAATAACTAAAAATAATAAAACAACGTATTTCTTCATGATATCCTCCTACTTAATTCTAGCAAGGATGATTTGTTTTGTAAATCTAAAAACAAAATAAATGATTCAATCTATGTAAAATGTGTTATAATATATAGCAATCATTAAAAGGGGGAATCCTTATGGAAATGAATGAAATAGATGCATATCATTTGAATACAGAAGCTGAATTTCAAGATTTAAATGAACTAACAGCGAAGTTTGTTATAAGCGAATATAAAAAGTTAGGACCATATCATAAATACTATGATAATCCT
>CASEDN010000102.1 GCA_949286645.1 uncultured bacterium | reverse complement strand
TATCATGGTATACCAGAGTTTAGACTAGATAAGACTTTGCTAGGAAAAGTAATTGATAAGATTTTAGAGTTAGGTATTAATATTAAGCTTAATCAAAGTATTGGTAAAGATTTTAGTTTAGAAGACTTAGAGAAGGAATATGATGCGGTGTTTTTAGGATTTGGAGCGAATCTTTCTAGTAAGATGAATATTCCTGGAGAAGATTTAAATGGCGTAATTGGTGGTAATGAGTTGTTAGAATCTAATAATCATCCTGATTATACTGGTAAAACTGTAGTAGTAAGTGGTGGTGGTAATGTTGCTATGGATGTGTCTCGTACCATAAAAAGAAAAGGGGCTAAAAAAGTTTATGTTATTTATAGGAGAAGTGAAAAAGAGGCTCCTGCTGAAGCGAAAGAGATAAGGGAAGCGAAAGATGAAGGGATAGAGTTCTTATTCCAAAATAATATTCTTGGTATTTATGGTAGTGATAGAGTAGAGAAAGTAGAAGTAATTAGGACCGAACTTGTAAAAAAAGAAGGTGATGATAGACCATCTCCTGTTAATATAGAAGGATCTAACTATTATCTTTCTTGTGACTATGTAGTTATGGCGATAGGAAGTCATCCTGAGGAATCTATTGTTAATTCTTTAGGCTTAGAACTTGATAAAAGAGGAAGAATATTAATAGATAAAGATGGACATACTTCAAAAGAAAAAGTCTTTGCAGGAGGAGATGTTGCAGGAACTATTGGTACAGTTGCCTTTGCATCACGAGCAGGACGTGATGCAGCTTATGCAATTATGAAATATTTAAAAGATAAATAATTTAAAAGATGACTATATTTCGTCATCTTTTTCTGTATTTGTTAAGTTACTATAGTATTGTGTTTTACCCCTCAAAACATCATTATAAAAGTTTTGTTTCCAGTGGATATAATTAATACTATCTTGTATTTTGTTTATCTTGTATTCTAATTCCTTTAACTTGTTATTAAGTATCTCTTGTCTTTCAGGAATAGTAGACTTTCCTTTTAAACAAAGGGCTAGATATTCTTTCATTTCCACTATACTCATATCACAGCTTTTAAGACAAGATAGGCTTTTAATCCAAGCGATATCTTTATCATTAAAAACACGATAGTTATTTTTATCTCTTTTGACATTAGGGATTAATCCTTCATTACAGTAAAATTTTAATGTGTCATAAGTTAATCCTGTTTCATCACAGACTTGTTTCATTGTATATAACATAATTTAACCTCCTAAAAAAATATTAAAAAAACACTTGACCGGGAGTAACTCCAGGGTTGTATAGTTGAATTGTATTAGAAAAATGTTTAATTGTCAAGAAAGGATGATGTTTTTATGGAATATGTAAAATTAAACAATGGCGTAGAAATGCCAATATTAGGATTTGGAGTATATCAAATACCTAAAGAAGAAACTAAGAAATGTGTACTTGATGCTATTAAGGTAGGATATAGAGCGATTGATACAGCACAATCTTACTTTAATGAAAGTGAAGTAGGGGATGCAATTAAAGAAAGTGGTATCCCAAGAAGTGAATTCTTTATTACTACTAAGATTTGGATTGATAACTATGGTTATGAAAAATGTAAAGCTTCAGTAGAAGAGTCTTTGAAAAAGTTAAAGACTGATTATATTGATTTAGTATTACTTCATCAACCATTTAGTGATTACTATGGAGCATATAGAGCTTTAGAAGAGTTATATCACGAAGGTAAGATTAAAGCGATTGGTGTAAGTAACTTTTATCCTGATAGACTTGCTGATATGTGTTTATTTGAACGTGAGGTAGTACCTGCAGTTAATCAGATAGAGACTAATCCAATGAATCAGCAGATAAAAGCACAGGAAGTTATGAAAAAATATGGAGTTGCAATAGAAGCTTGGGCACCATTTGGTGAAGGAAAGAATGGGATGTTTACTAATGAGACACTAGTTAATATTGGTAAAAAGTATGGTAAAACCTCAGCTCAAGTAATACTTAGATGGTTAATTCAAAGAGGAGTTATAATCGCTTGTAAATCAACTCATATTGAAAGAATGGAAGAGAACTTTAATGTCTTTGATTTTGAGTTAAGTGATGAAGATATGGAAGAGATTAAGAAATTAGATTCTAATGATAGTTTATTCTTTAATCATCAAGATCCTGCTATGGTAGAGTGGTTTGATAAGATGGTAAAAGAAAGAAGAAGTAACGACGACTGTCGTAAAGAAAAGAAAAACTGGTAAGGAGAGATAAAAAATGAATAGAAAAGTAATAATAGGTATAGTTGCAGTACTGATTATTGCGGTTGTAGCAGTTTTAGGATACTCATTCTTAAGTAATGATAGTGATGATAATAATGTAAATAATGAAAATAACAATAGTAATAACGTAACTAATAATGAAGATAGTAAAGAAGATGATAATATAGGTAGTGTTCTAGGTAAGACTTTAATTGTTTATTATTCTGCTACTGGTAATACAAAAGAAGTTGCAGAGGAAATGGCAGAAGATTTAAATGCTGATACATTTGAAATTGTTCCAAGTGATCCATATACTGATGAAGATTTAGATTGGACTCATGATAACTCTCGTGTATCAAGAGAATATAATGATGAGTATTTAAGAAATGTAGAACTTGAGAATACTACTGTTCCTCTTTGGGATAGTTATGATACTGTTTTAATTGGTTATCCTATTTGGTGGGGTATAGCTGCTTGGCCAGTAAACTCTTTTGTAGAAGCGAATGATTTTACTGGTAAGACAGTTATTCCATTCTGTACTTCTTCTTCATCTGGTTTAGGACAAAGTGGAGACTTATTAGAAGATGTAGCAGGTACTGGTACTTGGCAAGAAGGACACCGTTTTAGTTCAAACCCAAGTGATGATGATATAACTGATTTTATAGATAGTATAAGATAGAAAATATTTT
>CASEDN010000101.1 GCA_949286645.1 uncultured bacterium | reverse complement strand
TGATATAAATCTTTTCTTTTCACATATTATGGATGATTATTTAGGAGAAGCAGATTATAATAATGGTCATGCTATGATTTTTGGTAATATGACGTATGAGGGCAGTGCTAAAACAGCCAATAATAACTATTTAGATATTTATACTTATGATGCTAAAGATAAAAATTATAGTAAACTAGAAAAAGAAGCCTTTATTATTGCAAATGATATTAAAGAAAAGATTAATAGTAAATACTTAGTCTATGATAAAGATGAAGATTCTTTAAGAGAAATAGAGTATCGTGACTTTGTTATATTATTAGATAGAGCGACTGATTTTACTACTTATAAACAAGTATTTGAATATTTAGGACTACCTATTACTTTATATGAAGATGAAAAGACTAGCGGTAGTACTGATTTATATCTTTTGAAAAACTTCTTTATTATAGCTAAATCTATTATTACTAATAATTACGATACTAAGTTTAAACTTGCTTTTACTTCTATTTCTCGTAGTTTCCTTTTCTCTTATAGCGATGATGAAATTTATCAGAGTCTAGTTAATAATACTTATAAAGATACTAGTGTCTTTAAACTATTTAAGGAAGTCTTAGAAAATATAGATGAATTAACCCCAGTAGTCTATTTAGAAAAAATATTAGAAAAGTTAAATTATATAGATAAACTTACTTTAATAGGTAATGTCGAGATTAACTCTAGTAGAATGGAATATTTTTATAATCTAATTACAAACTTAGAAAATAGTAACTTTACTATTCTTGATGTTAGTGATTATTTAGAGAAAATAAATAATGAGAAATTAGAGATTAAACTTGCCATTAGTAAAGAAGATAGTAATAGTGTTAAGATTATGACTATTCATAAATCTAAAGGACTAGAATATCCTATCTGTTATTTTGCAGGGTTCTATAAAGACTTTAATAAAGATGAATATAAGAGTAATGTCTTATTTGATGATACTTATGGTATCATTATAGATGAAGTTGATACTAATAATAAACTAATTACTAAGACTCTTTCATTAGAAAAATTAAAACAAAAAGATATAAGTGAAAAAATTAGACTTTTATATGTAGCATTAACTCGTGCAAGAGAGAAAATGATAATAGTTATGCCTAATACCAATAATGATAAAGAACTAGGAGATATTGTTAGTGATTATGATAGATTAAATTATACTAACTTTGCTAAAATGGTTATTAGTGTAGCATCTTTATTTAAAGATAAAACTAAAGAAATAACTGATATAAAAGATATATCTAAAGCTTATTTGGAAGTTAAAAAAATTGCTTCTAAAATAGATAATAATGTAAAAGAATTAGAGATTATTCCTTCTATTTATGATAATACTATTAAAGAAAAAGAGACCTATCATAAAGAAGGTGAATTTGAGAAAACAGAAGAAGAACTAAAACTTCTCGAGATAGGAAGAGATGTTCATACCTTGTTTGAGAGAATTGACTTTATTAATAATAAGTTGCCTTATATAGAAGATAACTATTATAAAGAAAAACTTACTAACTTTCTAAATAGTAGTTTTATCGCTAAGTATAAAGACTATAAAAAATATCAAGAATATGAATTTCTTTGGAGAAATAGTAATAAAACATATCATGGTAAAATAGACTTATTATTAGTAGGGGATAGTGAAGCGATAATTATCGATTACAAACTAAAAAATACTAAGGATAAAGCTTATATAGACCAACTTAATGGTTATAAAGAAGTAATTAGTAATAAGTTAAATCTTCCTACTAGTTGTTATTTATATTCAATAGTAGAAGAAAAATTCGAAAAAATTTGACAAAATGCTAATTTTGTAGTATAATACAAGCAACTTCAAGATATGAGGGTTTTAATAAAGGGGGTTATCAATATGGAGAAGTCATTTATATTTGAATATTTAGATGAGAATGATTTTAGAAAAAGAGAACGTTCTGTAAGAAAATATAACATGTTAGCTTATAAAAAACTAACTTTTGAATATTATCCAGAACTTAGGAAAGGTCATTTTTTAGGTGAAAAGGTTAGTGAAGATACTAAAGCAGGTACAATGAATTATGAACTTAAATTACCAACAGATGAGTTATTTGCTAAAGTTCATGGGGAGATTAGAGTTCACTATACAGTATACCCTGATAAACGGGTTATTCTACTTACCAATATTACTCCAGAGGGTATTTTAAATGAAGGTCATATGGCTGAGTTATCTACTTATAAAGGAGTAATGATATCTAAATCTCACCCTGAAAAAGATATGTTTAAAATTAACTTATTAAATATGTTAAACAAATAGTCATAAAAGTATGGCTATTTTTTTTCAAAAACTCTTGCAGAAGTCTAGAATTTATGCTAATATTAAATAGCAGTGATTATTATGGACCCTTAGCTCAGTTGGTTAGAGCATCCGGCTCATAACCGGACGGTCGATGGTTCGAGTCCATCAGGGTCCACCATTTATCTTGCGGGTATGGCGGAATTGGCAGACGCGCTAGACTTAGGATCTAGTGTCTTAGACGTGCAGGTTCAACTCCTGTTACCCGCACCAGAAAGCAATATGTCTGAACTTTTATAGTTCAGGACTTAAATATATAAGTATCAAGCTCTAAAAAGGTTGGTACTTTTTTAGTACTTGAGAAAGAAATAGAATTACTAATTT
>CASEDN010000100.1 GCA_949286645.1 uncultured bacterium | reverse complement strand
TGATGGTTTTCTTAAAACTCCTCCAATTAATTTACCGTTAACTATTTCTCCTAAGAATCTTGCTTTAACAACACCGTCTTCTAAGTCATCTACTTCTCCTAAAATTGTTTTATCTTTATCCTCAAAGATTAAATGTAAATTCATTAAGTTAATTGCTACTTCAGCATCTTCTTTTAATTTTATGTTAGCACTTTGATCACTAATATAGATTATCTTATCAAACATATAAAACTCTCCTTTACCTTATAGATTGATTATACCTTTAAATTAAAAAAGTGACAAGAGTTATAAGGAAATTACTTCTTGTAATTTACGTTTTATCTCTTCATCACTTATTGTTTCTATAATATTTTCTAACATTTCATTCTTCTTAGCTAATCTTAAATTATCTTCATAAATTTCTAATCTTTTTATAGTTTCTTTTATTTGTTTATGTATAGCATTTCTACTGATATTATATTTAGTAGCAAGTTCACTTAAAGATAAATTTTTAAAGTAATAATCTTCAAAGTATTCTTTTTGTTTATCTGTTAGAAGACTACCATAAATATCATAGAGCATGGTGTAATATACTAGTTCTTTCATTTTATAATCCTAATAATTTTAATACAGCTAGTACGATTGAACCTAATCCTATTATTACATAAAGTATAGTTAGATTTTTTCTTTTAAAGATTAGATGATTGTTTAATCCCATAACTAACAAAGTTATACCTAAAAATATTTCAAAGATATATAAAAGATCTGTTTTAAAGATAGTTATGATACCAAAGATAATTAGACCTATAGTTAAAAAGAACTGTAATATTATTAATACTTTTAAATAACTAAAACTTTTTTCTTGTTGTTTCTTTGCTTTTGGATTTAACTGTGTTACACTTTTACTCATTTTCTTCCTCCATGAAGTCTTTAAATAGACTATAAATATATTTTTCAATATCAAACTCTTGTAAATCTTTAGCAGTTTCTCCTAGTCCTATATATTTAACTGGTAAGTTTACTTCTTCTTTAATTGCTAAGACTATTCCACCTTTAGCAGTTCCATCTAGTTTAGTTAGAATAATTCCTGT
Source organism: uncultured bacterium (assembly GCA_949286645.1). Classification (GTDB taxonomy): domain Bacteria; phylum Bacillota_I; class Bacilli_A; order RF39; family UBA660; genus Onthousia. Next base: position 3,569 of record CASEDN010000100.1, on the reverse strand, counting down.
AAGGTCTGTTATTTCTTTAAATGATTTTGCTTGGCTGATACCATTTTGACCTGTTGTAGCATCTATTACTAGTAGTGTTTCATCAGGTGCTCTATCTATTAGTTTTTTAATAACTCTATTAATCTTTTCAAGTTCCATCATTAGATTAGTTTTATTTTGAAGTCTTCCTGCTGTATCTATTAGAACTGTATCTATATCATTATTAATAGCATACTCTAATCCTTCATAAATAACACTAGCAGGATCTACTCCTTCACTTTTACCATAGAAGTCTACACCAATTCGCTCAGACCATTCTTTTAATTGTTTAGTCGCTCCTGCTCTAAAGGTATCTCCTGCTATTAAAAGAACTTTTCTATTTTTCTCTTTTTCTTTACTGGCAAGTTTAGCGATAGTTGTAGTCTTACCTACTCCATTAACTCCAACAAATAAGTAGACTGTTGGATTAGTTTCATTTCTTTTTAAATTAGTAGATAATACTTCACCACTTACATAGATAATAAATAATTCATCAACTATTACTTCTTTTAAAAATTCTGGGTCTGTTATCTTTTCATCTTTAACTCTTTTTCTTAACTTTTCCATGAAGTTCATAACAGTATTGACACCAATATCGGCCATAATTAAGATTTCTTCTAATTCTTCAAAGTATTCTTCATTTACTTTACTATAACGGTTCGTTAAATCTAAAAGACGAGATGAAAAAGTATTTCTACTTTTAGTAAGTCCTTTATCATAAACTTCTAAGCTAACATTTTCTTCTTTAAATTCTTTTCCTTCTTTTTTTATAAATTTATCTTTTAATTTGCTAAAAAAGCTCATATTATCACCATCCAGTTTTATTTTATCAAGTTTTAATCAGAAAGTAAATTAGATAGTACTGAGTTATAGCCATTTTCTTTTTCTACAACAACATTATTTCTTTCATTAATAGTAACTATTTTTCTAGGTTCATCTAATAAATCAGACATTTTAACTCCTAGAAAGTCAGCGATCATTTTAATATTACTAAGTCTTTCTCCTTTTCCTCTTACTAAATCTAAGAGAGTTGTATAAGGTATATGAGTTTCTTTTGATAGTTGAAAATAACTTGGAATACCATTTAATCTCATAAGTTCATTTAATACTTGTATATTCATAAATAACCTCCAGTTACTCATATTATAAATAATATTTCAAAAAAAACAAGCTTTCAGAGTCAGTTTACGAAAACTCGTAAATCGATTAGTAGCGAATATTAAATAGTTACATATAATACTTTGAACTGAAAGGAGGATTTTAGTTTGAAAAAAACAATTGTTTATATCGTTGTTATTTTAGTTATTTTTGCTTTAGCTTGTGCTGTGTTATTTAACTTTAATAAGAAGGATGATGATGGTAAGGATTTAGAGACTGTAAGACTTGCTGAGGTTGCTCATTCTATTTTCTATGCACCTATGTATGTAGCGATTGAAGAAGGTTACTTTGAAGAAGTAGGAATTGATATTGAACTTAGTCTTGCAAATGGTGCAGATAAAGTAAGTGCAGCAGTTCTATCAGGGGATGCTGATATTGGTTTTGCAGGAAGTGAAGCGACTATTTATGTGTATAATGGTGGTGAGAAAGATTATCTTAAGACTTTTGCAAGATTAACTCAAAAAGATGGTTCATTTATTGTAGCAAGGGAAGATATTAAAGATTTTACACTTGATGATTTAGTTGGTAAGACTATTATTGGTGGTAGAGCTGGTGGTATGCCTGAGATGACTCTTGAATGGGCTTTAAGCGATGCTGGAATTGACCCTAAGAAAGATGTTAATATTGATACTTCTGTAGCTTTCTCTGCTATGAGTAGTGCTTTCATTGGAGGGACTGGTGACTTTGTCGCTTTGTTTGAACCTAATGCTTTAGAGTTAGAAAAAGAAGGTTATGGTTATGTTGTTGCAAGTTTAGGTGAACTTGGTGGTGTTGTTCCTTATACTGCTTTCTTTGCAAGAGATAGTTATTTAAATGAGAATAAAGAACTAATTGAGAACTTTGATAAAGCGATTCAAAAGGGAATTGACTTTGTTCATAATAGTTCTGATAAGAAGGTAGCTGAAGCTATAATAGATCAATTTCCTGATACATCACTTGATGATTTAACAAAGATTATAAAACGTTATAGATCTATTGATGCTTGGCCTGATAATACAGAGTTTACTCGTGAAGAATTTGACCACTTACAAGATATTATGATTAATGCGAAAGAATTAGATAGTAAAGTTCCATTTAGTGACTTGATGTATGAAAAATAATATTTTAGAAATTACACATTTATCTAAAAATTATCAAGATAAAAATGGTGAAATAGAAGCGATTAAAAATATCAATCTAAAAGTGAATGAGGGAGAGTTTATTGTAATTGTAGGACCAAGTGGTTGTGGTAAAAGTACACTGTTATCAATACTTGCTAATTTAGAGACAAAAAGTAGTGGTGATATAAAGTTTTCTAAAGATGATATAAAATTAGGTTATATGCTTCAAAAAGATAGTTTATTTCCTTGGCTTAATATTTTAGATAACTGTCTTTTAGGTCTTAAATTAAAAGGTAAAGTAAGTATGGAAGATAAAGCTTATGTCTTAAAGCTTCTTGATACTTATGGATTAAGTGAGTTTATTGATAAGTTTCCTAGAAGTTTATCTGGTGGTATGAGACAAAGAGTTGGTTGAATGTTGTTAAGACACGAAAAAAGAATCAACGTTACACTGACTCTTTACTATATTTTTACTTTATTTAGTCTTAAAGAGTTTATAACTACAGTTAAACTACTTATAGTCATAGCAATACTTGCAAACATAGGGCTCATACTTATTCCATAATTTTCAAATAATCCAATTGCGATTGGTATCATAAGTAAATTATAGAAGAAAGCCCAGAATAAGTTCTCTTTAATGATGAGATAGGCTTTTTTACTTATTTTAATTAGGTCTAAAATATTAGAAATATCATTATTCATAAGGATTACATCAGCTGAATCCATAGCAACATCTGTTCCATCATTAACACTTATACCAATAGTTGCATTTACTAAAGCAGGAGCATCATTAATACCATCTCCTACCATTATTACTTTTTTACCTTTGTTAGTTAGGTCTTTAATAACAGAGGCTTTTTTCTTTGGTAAAACATTAGATATTACTTTAGTTATACCTAACTCTCCTGCAATTAATTCAGCAGTTACTTCATTATCTCCTGTTAACATAATTACCTCTATGTTATTATCATTAAACCTAGTTATAACATCTTTTATATTAGATCTAACTGTATCTTTAACACCTATAAGACCGATAATAGCACCTTCTTCTATTACATAGATAATACTACAACTGTTATTTATTAAATTATTATATTTTTCTATGTGACTATCTTTTATTTTTAAATCTTTTAATAAAGTGTTATTTCCTAAATAATAAACTTTGTTATTAATACTTGCTTTTATTCCTTTACCATCTAAAGTTTTAAAATCAGTTACAATTAACTTCTTTTTAACTTTAAAAGCAGTACTTATTGGATGAGAAGAACTCTTTTCTATATTAGATACAATATT
>CASEDN010000099.1 GCA_949286645.1 uncultured bacterium | reverse complement strand
CGCTCCCTACGTATTACCGCGGCTGCTGGCACGTAGTTAGCCGGAGCTTTCGTGACAGGTACCGTCAGGCCTAAGTCATTTCCTACTTAGGTTGTTCGTTCCTAACAACAGAAGTTTACAATCCAAAGGACCGTCATCCTTCACGCGGCATTGCTCGTTCAGAGTTTCCTCCATTGACGAATATTCCTAACTGCTGTCTCCCGTAGGAGTCTGGGCCGTGTCTCAGTCCCAGTGTGGCCGATCACCCTCTCAGGTCGGCTACGCATCGTCGCCTTGGTAAGCTATTACCTCACCAACAAGCTAATACGGCGCAGGCTCATCTTCAAGCGAAGCTTTAAAGGCTCCTTTTAATATATAAGGACGTATCCAAATATATATCATCCGGCATTAGCAATCATTTCTAACTGTTATTCCAGACTCGAAGGCAGATAACCCACGTGTTACTCACCCTTTCGCCACTAAGTGGGAATCCAAGTCCGAATTAGTGCAAGCACTTCATCTTCATTGGGCCACTTCGTTCGACTTGCATGTCTTAGGCATGCCGCCAGCGTTCATCCTGAGCCAGGATCAAACTCTCAATAAAAATATTTAAAAGTTTAATTATTATAATTTAATCCCGACAACTCAAAATTGACGTTTTGCTTAGTTTTCAAAGAACATTTTTGCTTTTTCTCAAGCTGCGTTTTTAATATACCAAATTGTTTTTGTTTTGTCAACACTTTTTTTGATTTTTTTATCGACTTTTTTCTTTGGTATATTTGAAATGGACAATTAATGTCAACGCTTCTCCACTATATCAATTTAAAACTTGTTTGTCAACACTTTTTTTGATTTTTTTTAATCTTTTTTTGTTCACAAATAGCTCTAAATTTAAGTGACGTTTTCTAATATATCAGAGCCGGTTATTCCTGTCAACACTTTTTTTAATTTTTTTTATAATTTTTATTACTTTCTAAATATAAGTAGTATTTTACCCAGTTTTCTATCTCATTGTTATTAAAATAATTCTTTTTATTCCGTATTTCATTTATCAAATCATTTAATTGTTCTTTTATTATGTAATCTATTTCTTTTGGGTACTTAAACTTATTCTTATGATAGTTGTATTCATTCTTATCTACTACTTTAAAAGCGCCACCTGAAAAAACTTTAACATCTAAATCGTAATCAATATATTTTATGGTATTATCTTCTATTATTATAGGGCTTGCCATATTACAATAATAACTTATGCCTCTCCCTTTATATTGTCCAATGATGTTGTACCATTTGTTTAAAAAGAAATATAAAATAGCAGGCTCTTTTGTTTTCCAGGTATGGCCATCTTTTTCTGTAACTGTCGTACAATTATTAGCAAAAATTAAGATCCCTTTCTTGAAATCAAAATTTAAAAGTGTCGCTTCATCCCAAGCTTTATAAATCTGACCGTTATGTTTATAACTATGTATTTGATACTTATGACCTATTTTTAATCTTTCCACTGTTTAACACCTCCTTATCAATTAAAAGAAGCAAGTGATGCTGCACTTACTTCCTTCCAAAATATTTTATACCCCAACATCCTATTAACAATAATATTATAGCAAGAGCTACCAGAAAGACAGGATCAGATACATACTTAGATAAAAAATCATTTATTTTTACTGTTAAATCATCTAATGTGTCTTTTAAATTTAGAATTTGCATTTTATCACTCATCTTTTCTATCTACTTCTTTAACAACCTTGGCAGTTTTTGTTTTTTTACCTCTATGTTCTTTTCTATCAGTACTTATTTCTACACTAATATTACTACTTTTTCTTAAAATGAAACTATTGACTAGATCTAATATGGCATAAACTATCATAAAAAGGCCAATAAGCCCCGTTACAACTGCAGCACTTGTAAATGGATTAAATAAGATTACTACACCACAGATTAAACATAATATAGCCATTATTAATGATGGTAAAAAATATCTATTATCTAGATTTTTTAAAACAAGGGCTTGTTGTAATTTGAAAGAACTGCTTATGATAACAGCGATACCTACAACTATTGGGATAATACTACCTATAAACTCAGGTACAGTTACTAAAAATATTCCTGCTACTATACTTACTATACCATAGACTATATTTAATTGTACAAAAATATCTCTAGAACCATTTCTTAAAAAGTTTATTATGGCAATAACACCTAATGCTATTAAGACACCGCCTACTAAATAAGATATACCTACTAATGTCTCACTTGATTTAAAGAATAATAATAATCCTAGTAGTAATAAAAATATTGAACTAAGCAAAGATGGCCAAATTACTTTTTTAATCTCTACTTTCATCTTTAACCTCCTCTTTGTTATAGTTTATCACACTTTTAGTATCTTGACTAGGTTCATTTTCTTCATGGTCTATATAATAGACTGTACTTATATTTTCTGTTTTAGTTAATATTTCATATATTAAAGGTTTTTTACGCCCAAAGAATTTTAAGAATATTTCAAAATAAGCATATATTGCAAATAAAATGTAAAATAATGTTATAAGGCCATTAACATATTGATTTAATTCTATAAAAATAAGGGGACCAAAGACTATTCCAAAGTAAAGGATTACTTGTCTTATAAATATAGATAGGTGTTTATGTTTGTTTTTACTTTCTAATTTTATTTTGACAAGGTATTTTCCTAAAGTTCGTGAGGTTATGGTAGGTAAAATCACATAATAAATTGCTGTCATTATTATTAAAGGTAACAAAAAGTCATTAAAGTTTAATAAAGCAAGTATTATAAACATTATAGTTGCAAAGATAAAGATATCTATTAGGAAAGATAGAAAGCGTCTATAAATTGAGACTACTTTACCTCTTTTATAAGATAATTTATCTATTTTGTCTCTATCTGGTAAAAGTATAGTAACAATCGGAGTAATTAAATAACCTATTAGTCCTCCTAAGGTATTAATTATTAAATCATCAACATCAAAAAGACGATATGCTTTAGGGTAAAGGCCATAAAGACCTGTAAGCTGAGTTATTTCAAAGTATAGACTTAATAAAAATGTATAAATGATAGTAGTATACCATTTTTTCTTAAAGTAATATCTTAAGTAGATTCCAAAGGGAACAGTAATTGCAATATTAAAGAGTGTTGTATAAACTATGGGAGACTTTAGGAAAGATAAAACTCCACTTGTCTCTTTAAAGGCTTCTATAAAGTCACCTATAAAGGTAAATGGTATTAACTGGGGAACTTTAGTTGGCATCATTAGTACTTCCTCTTTACTTGGTAGAGGTAATATTACAAGAAAGTAAGCGGTTAATAGATATAGAATAAAAGTATAGACAATACTACTTCTAATTAAAGGTACTGAGCCGTACTTATGATATTGTAATAATAGATATGGTAGAGTTATTAAGAATGCTAGAAAGGGAAAAATAAGGAAAGCTGTTTTTATTGTTTCTAAATATACTTCCATAAATTCTCCTAGAATAACTCTAATACTTCAGCAAGACTAATAGTACCATTAAAATATTCAGTTAGTTTTTCTAAAAATTCTGAAGTTTGATTATTCTTTCTTAATAGTTTTGTTAAAGAGGTAATGGCAATACTTCCTTCAACGGTATAATGTTTCTTATAAACTTCAGCTTCATTCTTATTAGTATATAATAAAACTCCATAACTATAGTTACGACTAGTTTTACTATTACAAGTTAGTAAAATATCTCCTAGGGCACCATAACAAGTAGAAGTACTTTCTTTTCCTCCTAGTTTAGTTACTAAATCTTTAGCAAAGTTATATATTTTTGTTAAGTAATAAGCATTAGTAGAGTCACCCCTATATTTACTATTAATACTTCCCATTAGTATTGCTAAAACATTTTTAATAACACCATATAGTTCTAATCCGATATAATCGTCTATTACTTCTATTTCAACGTTAGTATCTTTAAATAGTTTTAACATTAACTCTTTTGTCTTCTCATCTTTAGTACCAAGTGTTAATCCTGCTTTACTATTAATGATAAGTTCTTTGGCAAAAGTTGGTCCTGTAATATATGATACTTGTCCTTTTAAACCTAACTCTTCATAAATTTCTGTCATTAATAAATCTGTATTCTTTTCAAGACCCTTAGATACTAATATTACTCTACTATTATCATTTAGATAGTCTTCAATTCTTGTTAGAACCTCTCTTACATGATTACATGGAACTGCTACAACAATTAAATCTGAATTATTTAAAGCAGTACTCAAATCCATAGTAACATCTAGATTAGAAGCTAATTCTATTCCAGTTAAGACTCTATCATAAGTGTTATTATTAGTTATTTCTAAATATTCTTCTTCAAAAGCCGTCCAAAAAACAATATTGGCCTTACTTTTTTCATGTAATAAATTCCCAAGAGCAAGACCAAAGGCTCCTGTTCCTAAAATTGTTACTTGCATATTATCACCTTCATATTAATGATACTAACATCTTCTCTTTTTGACAAGAAAAATAATCTTACTAATTTGTAAGATTATTACTTAACCTCTGTTCCACCAAAGATTGATATACAGTTAATTGTTAACGTTGAAACCTTCTTTTTATCGGTAGTGATTGATTTATTTTCATTGCCTCCAAATAATGAGAACGAATTAAATTTAACTTTAAAATTATCATTTACAAAGATACTAGTTCCTCCAAAAATAGAATAAGCATTAATAGTTATATCTTCTTTTAACTCTAATCCTCTTAAATCTAAATCTACGCCACCAAAGATACTATAAATATTAGCACCTTTAAAATTAGTATCTGTTATTCTTTCTTCTAAACCACTAAAAATACCATAATAATTTTTTAGATTATTGTCTTTTCTTTTAAAAACTTTTTTTACTTTTAAACTCTCTATTACAATGAATATTCCTATGATTATTAAAAGAATAGGAAAAAATGCATCATCTAGCGGGTCTTTAATAATGTTTAGTTCTTCTAATAAAAACCAAGTTCCTAAATATAAAACAGTTGTGTTTGCAAGAGTAAATTTCTTACCTTTTATAATATAGTATAGAGATGATGCCATTAAAACTAGCGGTATTAGATAAGAAAAATCAATACTAAACTCTGGAGCAATTATTGATATTAAAAATAAAGCTCCTATTAAAATAAAAATTAAACCTATAAACATATTTAACACTCCTTTTTATAATTATATAAAACTTAAGTATTATTAGCAACTGTTATACATAATTTAACTTTTTTAATCAATACTATTATTAGTCATATAACCAGTAGCCGTATAGCCATGGTTATTGTTAAAATTAGTTCGAGGGCGATAGAATGAAGAAAGATGGTATTGAGGTTAGAATTGGCGACAGTGCTTTTTACTTCAAACTTGGCAATATACTTGCTAAGAGGAAGATGAGTAAAAATAAACTTAGCCAAGACACAGAAACTGATTATAAGGTTATTACAAGATATATAGATGGTGACTTAACTAGACTAGATATCAATATTTTAGAAAGACTTTGTAATTATTTAGATTGTGATATCTCTGATATTGTCGAACTTAAAAAAGATGTTTTTAAGTAAAAAAAGTTTAAGATTTTACTCTTAAGCTTTTTTCTTTTTAGGAATAAAATGTTCTATTCCTTTATATTTATCACGTTTTTTAATATAGAAGTAACCTAGGATAGAGAAAGTTACGGCTCCTATAAAGTTAACTATTAAATCTTCCATGGTATCAATTAATCCTATATCTAGATAACCATCAGGTATTGTTATAGTGTTATCACCATAATGAATTGAAGTCTCATCTATACCTGTAATTATTTTAGGATCAAAAGCATTGGCATTTGTTAAATTAACTGATGATATATTATTTACAATGGTATCTTTCTGCATATCAGTACTTAAAATGCTATCAGCGGTATATTCAAAGAATTCCCATGCTACTCCTACAGTCATTGAGAAACAAAATGATACTAAGGCAACGAAGATAGGACTCATTTTAATATGAAATTTATCAGTACTATTTAAAATATCAATTAGGGAAAAACCTATCGCTGCTGCTAGGAACCCATTAAGGGTATGAAGTATCATATCCCAGTTAGGAATAATATTATAGAAATTTTGAATCTCTCCTAGTATTTCTGCAGAAAATATAAATAGAAGGATGATTATTTCTAAAACATTTGGAATACTTACTTTGAACTTATCTTCAATAAAGAAAGGAATTACAAATAATACTAAAGTTAAAATACATAAGAAGACGTTATGATAGTTTCCCATAAATATTTCTCTTATTAAACAGAGAATAACTAGTAGTCTTAAAATTGTATAAAAAATTGCTACTTTCTTATTTTCTTCTTCCTTATAATATTCTACTAATCTTTTTTCAAAGTTTTTAAATCTTTTTAGCATATACTTACTCCTTTTATATAATTATAGTTGATATTTTATTTTGTGTAAAGATATGATACAATATGAAATATGAAAAGAGGTGTTAATCTATGAAATTACCAATTGTAGCGATTGTGGGAAGACCAAATGTAGGTAAAAGTACTTTATTTAATAAAATTGCAGGTAGTCGTATTGCTATTATAGAAGATACTCCAGGAGTTACAAGAGATAGGCTTTATGAAGAAGTAAGTTATTTAAATAAACCTTTTTATTTAGTTGATACTGGAGGAATTGACCTAGGGGATGAAAAGTTTAATGATGAGATAAAGATGCAAGCTGAAATTGCTATTAATGAAGCTGATGTTGTTATCTTTGTTGTGGATGCTAAGGATGGTATTACTAGTAATGATTTAGTTGTTAGAGATATTTTAAGAAAAAGTAATAAAAAAATTATTGTAGCGATGAATAAGATGGATAATAAAGATAGTTATGATAATATTTATGACTTTTATGAACTTGGGTTTGATAATTATATTCCTATTAGTGCCATTCATAATACTGGTTATATTGAACTTATGGATGAAGTTACTAGTGGATTTAAAACTAAGGATGAAAGTGATGAAGATACACGATTAAAAATTGCTATTATTGGTAGACCTAATGTTGGTAAGAGTTCTTTAACTAATGCTATTTTAAATGAAGATAGAGTTGTTGTTAGTAATGTAGCAGGTACAACAAGAGATTCTATTAATACTGTTTTTAAATATCATGATGAAGAGTTTGTTTTAATTGATACAGCAGGAATGAGAAAAAAAGGTAAAGTTTATGAAGCGATCGAGAAGTATAGTTTATTTAGGTCAATGAACTCTATTGATAAAAGTGATATATGTCTTTTAGTAATTGATGCAGAAGATGGTATTAAAGAACATGATAAACATATTGCAGGTTATGCGATAGAACGTGGTAAAGGTTTAATTATAGTTGTTAATAAATGGGATGCAGTGGAGAATGCTAATATTTCAGAATTTAAGAAGTTAGTTAGAAGTGAATTTCAATTTGCGACCTATGCTCCTGTTGTCTTCTTATCGGCTTTAACTAAAAAAAGAATTCATACTTTAATGCCTGAAGTGTTAAAGGTAAAAGAAAATATTAGTAGAGAGATTAAGACTAGTGTTTTAAATGAAGTTATAGAAGATGCTTATAGTTTAAACCCTGCTCCTAGTTATAAAGGTAAGAGACTTAAGATTTTCTTTGTTAGTCAAACAGGAATAAAACCTCCTAAGTTTACTTTTAGAGTTAATAGTAAGGGATTAGTACATTTCTCATATGAAAGATATTTAGAAAATAAATTGAGAGAAAATTTTGAACTTGAAGGTACTCCTATTGTTCTTCAGTTTAAAAATAGAAATGGAGAGTAATTATGTTATTTAGAAGAGTTGATCCTAAAACTGAGTTAGAAGGAATTGATAGAGCAGTAGAGATTTTAAATGATAGGTTTCAGAAGAAGCTTATTAGTTTAGAAGAATTTAATAAGAAGTCACTTGAGTTTGGGAAAAGGAAAGCTAAGTGTTTAAAAAAGTTAGAAAAAAGTAACAAATAGAAATAAACCTCATACTATAGAAGTAGGAGGTTTTCTATGTTTGGAGACAGTTTTTTTAAGAAAGTTGAACAAAAGACTAATGTTAACAAAGATACTATTTTATCGTTAGCAGATAAATTACAGAAAGGTAATATGAAGGATGAGAAAGTACTTTCAGAAGTAGTTGATGAGATTGCTAATATGACTGGTAAAAGTGTAAGTAGTGAGAAAAAAGATAAAATAATAAAAACAATTATGAAAGATGAAGTTCCTGATAATGTAGATAAAATGTTTTAAAATTATAACTCTGCTAAATTGATCCTACTTTTAGGGTCAATTTTCTATTTTCTCTAAACTAATTTAATGAATTGATACTTTTTTATATTATAGTATAGTCACATTTATAGAAAAATATTGAAATAATAAGGATTACTGATATTAGTCTTCATATATTAAAAGATTTAAGTTTGTAATACAACTTTTAATTAAGGCTTTAATTGTCTTTAAGATATACTTTTTATTAACATCATCTAATTTATAGATAGAAATTAAAATATTAGGGAGCTTAATTATAAAGTTTTTAGATATTTCATCTAAAGTTGTTAAGTTAGTTAATTTTAGCACTGTAAAAAGAGAGTCTATAAAGATTTCTCTTTCTTTTTTGGAAAGACTATTAATAAAATCATTTATAACTTTATTAGTGTAAGCTGTACCATCTGATAAGTCCTTTAAGATTATGAAGTTGTTATCTTTAACTAACCAAGAGAAAGGGTCATGTTCTAATATGCCTTTTTCACTACTTTTTATTATCTTATAATGTTCGTTAGTATAAAGAAGCATGCCTATAATAGAGGATGATGGTACTACTTTCTCAATTTTTTCTTTAATACTTTGATAATTAGAAGTAGTTAAAAATTCTTTTAAGAAGCCAGGTCCATCATGAGAATATATCTTAATTATTCTTTTAGATAATTCTTTATTTAAATTACAGCCTGCATAGACTGCTAGATTACCTCCTTTGGAGTGTCCTCCTATATAGAACTTTCTTGGTATTAGTTTAGTTATTTTTTCTACATAGTTTAGGGCCTCTTTTTGAGCTGGTACTGGTAACATAAAGGCCATATTAAAATCTTCTTTCCAACCCGTAAGAGTAGAATCTGTTCCTCTAAAAGAAATATACATAGTATTATCAGGAAGTAAGAAGGTTACAGCAGAGAACTGTTTTTCTATTAAATCATTAGTATCTTCTACATAGAAGCATAGTTCTACATCTTTATAACGATTACTTGCTATAACTCTTTTAATAAATTCTTTATTCTTTTTAGTTTTTGCAGACTTAAGAACACTTAAATCTTTTAACTTGGTTTTAGTACTTGGAAAATGTAAGTAAGATAAATATGCTAAGATGAGACTATCTACAATATTAAATGAATCTTCAGTAAAAGACTTTTGATTTTTTTCTAAATAGTTTAAAAAATTAGCCAAAATTACTCCTTTCTTTCATAAAAGCAAATTTTATGAATAAATATTTATTAGAATAAGAGAAGAAAGAAGGCTGTGATGTTTATGGAAAAAACAGAAATTATTAAAAATATTGCTTTAAGAAGTGGTGGTGATATTTATTTAGGTGTTGTTGGAGCGGTTAGAACTGGTAAGAGTACTTTTATTAAAAGAATGGTGGAAACTTTAGTAGTTCCTTATATTGAAGATGAATATGAAAAGAAAAGAACACTAGATGAGATTCCTCAAAGTGCTCAGGGTAAGACTATTATGACAACAGAGCCTAAATTCATTCCTAATCAAGCTGCTAAAGTTAATATTGATGATTTTAGTTGTAATATTAGATTAGTTGATTGTGTTGGTTATGTTATTCCTAATGCTAAGGGGGCAAGTGACGATAATGGTCCAAGGATGGTTAAGACTCCTTGGTATGACGAAGAGATTCCTTTTGTAGAGGCTGCTGAAGTTGGTACTGAGAAGGTTATTAAGGATCACTCTACTATTGGTATTGTTGTTACTACTGATGGTTCTATTGGTGAGTTTAATAGAAGTGATTATTTAGAAGCTGAAGAAAGAGTTATTGAAGAATTAAAAGCGATTGGTAAACCTTTTATTGTAGTGCTTAATACAACTCATCCTACTCTACCTGAAACTGAAAGACTAGCTGAATCTATTAAAGAAGCACACAATGTTCCTGTTTTACCTATTAATGTGGATCAAATGAATGAAAGAGAAATGATTTCTATATTAAGAGAAGCTTTATATGAGTTCCCTGTCTTAGAAGTTAAAGTTAATATGCCAGAGTGGATTGCTATTTTAAATGCTAATAATGAGATTAAACGTAAATATATTGATGTTATTCGTGAAAGTGTTATGGAAGTTGATAAGTTAAGAGATATTGAAAAGATTACAGAGCACTTTAGAAGCAATGAAGTAATAGAGAAAGCTTATTTATCCGATGTAGATCCTTCTACTGGTATTGTTACTATTAATTTAGAAGCTCCTAGTTCTTTATATAGTGATGTATTAAGAAGTATTGTTAAAATTGATGTTACAAGTAAAGCTGGTTTATTATCTTTATTCCAAGACTATGAAGAAGCTAGACGCGAATATGATCAGATTAAATATGCTTTAAAGATGGTTAAACAAACTGGTTATGGTGTTGCTACTCCAACGTTAGCTGATATGAAATTAGATACACCTGAGATTATTAAACAAGGACCTAGATATGGAGTTAAACTTAAGGCTGTCGCACCATCTATTCATATGATTAGAGTTGATGTTAATTCTACTTTTGAACCTATTATTGGTAGTGAAGTTCAAAGTAAAGAGTTAATTGATTACTTAATGAGAGATTATGAAAATAATCCTAGTGAGATATGGAAGAGTGAAATATTTGGTAGAAGTTTAGATAATATTGTACAGGAAGGAATACAAGCGAAGATTAATTCTATGCCAGATAATATTAGATATAAATTACAACAAACTTTAACTAAGGTTGTTAATAAAGGTTCTAACAACATGATTGCTATAGTTCTCTAATTGAGAACTTTTTTTGTGTCTATAATAATATTAGAATGTTCTATTAGATGTAAATAATCTTTTAGACTTAGAGTATCCACATCTATTTTACTTTTAAATTCTGGAAAGTCTGTTTCATCTATTAGTTTTAGATATATTTTTATTTTATCTTTAATAACTACTCTTAAATCCACTTCTTCTGAGAAATCAAAGGTGTCTATTTTCTCTACTTTCAAAATAGTTCCTACAATATTATGATGATAAACATCTACTTCGTAAAATCCTGGTTCTAATAGATGATATTTATGATTATAATTTAGAAAGATATGTTTAATTTTAGATATTATTTCTTCTTCTGTTAGACTCTTTAAATTAACTGGCAATATTAAATAATATAAGGTATCTGATTTTATTATTAACTTCATGAAACTTCACCTATTATAGAGTATGAAAAAAGACTTAAATCGTGTCGACGCTTAAGTCTTCTATTGTTTTTATTATTTTATCTTTTCCTTCTTTAGTTACACTTGAGAAAATGACTAAATCATCTCCTACTACTAAATCAAGGGTATCAGTAATCTGTTTTTTACATTTATCTTTTTTACTTGCTCCTATTTTATCTGCTTTAGTCGCTACTATAGTTACAGGAAGGTTATAGTATTTTAAGAAGTTATACATCAAGACATCATCTTCAGTTGGTTTATGACGAAAATCTACAATCATAAAGACTCTTTTTAACTGTTTTCTAGTCTCTAAATATTCTTCTATCATTTTACCAAATTTTTCTCTTCTTTTTTTACTTACTTCGGCATAACCATAACCTGGTACATCTATTAGATAGAACTCTTTATTTACTTCATAGAAGTTAAGGGTTTGGGTTTTTCCAGGATGAGATGAAGTTCTAGCAAGGTTTTTTCTTCCTAAAAGTGTATTGATAAAGCTACTTTTACCAACATTACTACGTCCTACTAAAAGGAATTCGCTTTTCATATCTTCAGGATATTGACTACGACGGGTAGCCATAATCTTAAGTTCGGCACTAGTTATTTTCATGTTTACTCATCTCTTTCTTTATATAGTTTTCTGTTGCATAATCAATATCAGAGATTAAGGCTTCGGCTTCATCAATTGATGATAGTCTTGCACCACTTGCTTGTGGGTGACCTCCTCCATTATATTTTTCGGCGATTTTATTAATCTCTGGTCCTCTACTTCTAATATTGACACGAACATTATTATTTTTAACATCTTCGGTTACGATAATCCAAACTAAGACTTCATCTATAAAGTTAAAGTTATTAATCATATTACCTGCTGAGGCACTATCGGCTTTAAACTTAGTAATAATGTCATTAGTTAAGATAATATAGGCAACACCATTTTCTGTTACTTTCATATTTAAAGAGATATATCCTTCTAATCTTACTTCTTTTAAAGGTCTTAAATATAGATTTGTATAAATATCTGATAGTTTAAGGGGATATTTAGATAAATATGTACTTACAAGATTAAAAGTTTTAGAGGTAGAACTATCAAATAGGAATCTATTTGAGTCTGATACTAGTCCATAGTATAAAAGTTTTGCTATTTCTCCATTACATTTTAACTTAGTCTTAAGTAATAGTTCCATTAGAATTTCAGATGTACTGCTAGCACTATCATCTATGTATTCTAGACCACCAAAATCTTCTATAAAAGGATGATGGTCTATTTTAATAGTCATACTTGCTTTACTATAATCTTTATAGTCTATTCTTTTTTTATCTGGGGTATCTAAAACTATTAGAAGAAAGTTATCAAAGTCTTCTAATTTATCTAATTTTCCCATATAGGAAAACTTTGAAGAACCATTACCTACCGCATAAACATTCTTATTAGGAAATGTTAATTTAATAGATTCTTTTAAGGCAAGCTGACTCGCTAGGGCATCAGGATCTACTCCTATATGTCTTGCAATTACAATTGTATTATATTTTTTTATCTCTTTATATATTTTTTTAAACATAACTTCATCCAATCTAACTAATTAATTTAAGGGTATCTAGAGCAATCATAAGCTCTTCATCTGTCGGAACTACATAAACAGGAATAGCAGAATCATCACTACTAATCTTTTTAAATTCTCCCATTACTTTGTTAGCTTCACTATCTAGTTTTACACCAAGGCATGCTAAGTTCTCACAAACTTTCTTTCTAAATGGTTCACTATTTTCCCCAAGTCCTGCAGTAAAGCAGATAACATCAGCTCCTCCTAGTATGACATAATACTCTGCGATATAGTTAGTAACAGTTCTTGTGTATTTAAGGAAGGCACGTCTTGCTTTAGCTTTCTTTTCTTCTTCATCTTCACTATCCATAGCACTTACTATATCTCTCATATCACTACTTATTTCACTAAGTCCAAGTAATCCTGATTTTTTATTTAAATCATCTATTACTTCCTTAGCATTTAATCCTTCTTGCTCCATAACATAGGTAATAATAGAAGGATCAACATCACCACTTCTTGTTCCCATCATTATACCTGCTAAAGGTGTGAATCCCATTGAAGTGTCAACACACTTACCATCTTTAATTGCAGTAATAGAACCACCATTACCAACATGGCAACTAATTATTCTTAAATCATCTCTACCAAGTTTTTCACTGATGGTTTTAGCGATATATCTATGACTTGTGCCATGAAAACCATATTTTCTAACACCATGTTCTTTATACCAAGAGTATGGTACAGGATATAGATAGGCTTCTTCATCCATAGTTTGATGAAAAGCTGTATCAAATACTCCTACCATAGGAACATTTGGTAATACTTCTCTAAATGCTTCTATTCCTAGTACATTAGCAGGATTATGAAGAGGAGCAAAGTCTTTAAAGGCGATTAAGTCATTAACTACTTCATCTGTTATTAAGCATGACTCTTTATACTTATCTTTACCATGAACTAAACGATGTCCTACACCATCAATTTCATCAAGTGATTTAATAATATTAAGAGTAACTAATTTATCAAGTAAAATTTTAACAGCATCAGTATGAGTTGCTAGTTCTGCTTCTGTTTTAATTTTTTCTCCGTTATATTTAATAGTATAACTACTACCATCTATACCAATACGTTCAAATAGTCCACTGGCAATTACTTTTTTATCGTCCATATTGAAAAGACTAAACTTCAAAGAACTACTTCCTGCATTAATAGATATTATTTTCATATATATTCCTTCTTTCTTTAAATCTACTAGTATTATACTATAGATTAGGATTTTTTCAAAGTATTAGGCAAGAAAGTTCATAATAAGTGCAGTTATTAAATCCTTTTCTTTAGGATTTGATTCTGCTATTAAAAGAGTTAAGGCAGTTAAAGTGTTATTATCAATTACAAGAGCATTATCTTTATAGAGCATATTATAGTAGTTTAGAAAGTAGATAAACATAGTTGCTGCTATACGTTTGTTACCATCTATAAAGGCATGATTTTTAACTGTCAGATATAAGAAGTTAGCAGCTTTTTCTTCAGTAGTTTTATATAATTATTCTCCATAAAAAGTCTGATAAATAGAATCTATAATAGTCTTAAAACCATAATCTCGTTCTAAAGCAAATATATCACTATTTTCATTAAGCTTTAGAGTGTTTATTACATTCATACACTCTTCATACTCTATTTTCTTTAAACTCTTATTAGTACCTTTCTTTTTCATAGTTTTATGGTCATAATCGTCTAATAAGTCTAAAGCTTTAGTATATGATGTTATTACTTTTAAAACACTTTTAGCATCAATGATTTCAAGTCTATCATCTAATCTATTTGCAATATCTATTAATTCAATAGTTTTTTCTAGAGCTTTAAGTCTTTTTTCATTAACGGCATAACCTTTAATTAGATAATCTTTTAATATTTTATTAGCCCATTTTCTAAAGGCAACACCATTTTTTGACTTAACACGATAACCAACACTTATTATTACATCTAAATTATAATAATCAACTATATGAGTTTGTGTTTTATCTTCTAAGGCACCATGCTTAGTGGTATTCGCAAATTTTGCGACAACCACTTCTCCTTTTAATTCTTCTTCTAAAGCATTATTAATATGTTTCCTTATAGTTTTATAATCTCTGTCAAACAATTTAGCCATTTGTTCTGTATTTAACCAAACAGTCTCATCTTTCATATTTACTTCTAATTTTACATTTTGATTATCAAAGATAACAATTTCATTTTTCATTTCTTAATCCTCCTCTATTTTCTTTATTTTATTTGTTAATTTTTTTCTATTAGTTTTTTAAGTGAAGCTTCTAAGGCTTTAATTCTCTTATCATGTTCTAATACTAAGTTATTTATGTATTTTTGTTCAAGTAAATTATATGATATATATTTTCTCATCACTACGAAAGCATTTATTATTTTTATACTAACTTCTGTTGCAACTTTAGTTTTAAGTATTGTCACTAAAAGCAAAACCCCTTCTTCTGTAAAGACTCTTATATTATATCTTCTACTTCCATGCTCGTTTAAATTTGAGATCGCAATTTGCGACTTCAAGATTTCAAGATCATTATTATCTAATATCCAACTTAATCTCTCTGAAAACTTTACTTTATTTCTATATACTGCTTCATTTATTCTTCTTGTTTCTGTCTCATAAATCCTTGCCAAGTCACTATCCAACATTACTTGCTTACCTCTTATTTCATAAATCATATCCTCTATTTTAATATCTTCTTTTGTAACAACTTCATTCATTTACTAATCCTCCAAAAGCATATTTTAAATAACTAGTTATTGGTTATTACTCTATAGTATTTATGTTCGAAAGTCAAACAAATAATGTTAAAAATATGTTACAAGTTTTCGTAAATCAAATGAGACTTTTATTTTATAAGACAGATTACGAAAATTCGTTATAATAAAAAGAACTTGCTATATAAGCAAGTTACTTTATTATTTAGATAAGTTATATGTATCTTTAGCAATTACAAGTTCTTCATCTGTCGCTAACACATAACTAGCAATAGAAGATTTTTTAGTAGTAATTAAGCCTTCTTTATCTTTTCTAACAATTGTTTCTTCATTTAGTTTTTCATCAACTTCTACACCAAGCGGTTTTAATTTATTAAGAACTTCTTTTCTAATAATAGGATCATTCTCGCCGCCGCCTGCTGTAAAGATGATAGCATCTACTTTACCTAGTTTTAAGAAGTATTTAGCAATATATTCAGCAATACGTTCAGTATACATATCTATAGCAAGAACAACTTTACTATCTTTGGCAATAAATGCTCTGTCTATATCTCTTAAATCACTCATGCCAGCGATACCTTCAAGGCCACTCTTTTTATTTAATAGGTTATCTACTTTATCATAAGAAAGAGCTGTTTTTTTCATAATATATCCTATAATACTGTAATCTATATCACCGCTACGAGTACCCATCATTATACCAGCATTAGGGGTAAAGCCCATAGATGTAGCGATACATTTACCATCTTTAACTGCAGATATACTAGCACCATTACCGATATGACAGATAATTAAATTATCATCATGCCCTAGTATTTCCTTCATTCTAGTAGTTATATATTGATGAGATAGTCCATGAAACCCATATTTTCTAACATCATATTTAACATACCATTCATAAGGTACTGAGTATAAGAATTCTTTTTCTTCAATAGTTTGATGAAATGCAGTATCAAAGCATGCAACCATAGTAGCATTAGGTATAGCTTTAGAAAAAGCTTTTATACCTATGATAGCAGCTGGATTATGAAGTGGTGCTAAATCTTTTATTTTCTCTATTTCTTCTAGGACTCTTTCTGTAATAACAACAGAATGAGAATATAAAACGCCACCATGAACAACACGATGTCCCACTGCTTTAATATCATCTAGTTTTTTAACAATATCTTTTTCTACAAGTTCTGTTAATAAGATATTAACAGCTTTCTCATGATTTTCAATTTCCTCTTTCTTATAGATTTTTTCATCATTAACTCTAATAGTATAATCACTATCATTAGAGCCAATACGTTCAAAACTTCCTTTTGTAATTACTTTTTCACTTGGCATGTCATAAAGTCTAAACTTTAAAGTACTACTGCCAGAGTTAACAGCTAACAATAACATTTTTATCTCTCCTCATAATTATAATGTTTTTTATGAATTAATAAAGACAGTAAAGTAGTCTTTATTATAAATTTGTGTTAAATATAATAATTTAATATTATCTCAAATTAATTACTAGAATTTTCTTCAAGCATAGTAGTATTTTCACCATCTTCTTCCATGGTATTAACTCCATTTACTACAATTTTACCATGATAATGTTTATTTAACACATCATTATCTACTCCTGATCTAATCCATACATATAATGTATATGTTTTGCTTTCCTCTGCTGCTAATGTTCCTGTTGCAATTCTATAATTTGAATCAGCTAAAGAAGAAAGATTAGCTGGCTCTTCTGTATTCAGTTTATATCTTATATAGTCTTTATTCAATTGATTATTTGCACAATTTTCTGATGGACTATTTATTATATCTAGATCATCTTCTATATATATTTCATAATCAGCAGGTAATGTTCCTGTATTTGTTATGGTAAATATATATGGAGTTAATGTTAATCCTTCCTCATCACTCATTGGATAACTGCCATTCAAGTTTATTGTATCACTGCTTTCTCCATAATCTATATTTAATGTTCCCACTTTAATAACATTATAATCTTCTGATTTGGATACAGAGGTGAAGACTGCATAGGCACTACCTAGTGATATTACTGTTACTCCTAATATTGAAAATAATGTTACTAATAATTGTCTCTTAGCCATTTTAGTTAGTGCTACTTCTTTAAAGTTAAATTCTTTTTTAGTTTCATTGTTTATTGTTATTCTCTTTCTCCTATTAAATCTTTTCATTATAATCAACACCTTATCTTTATGTCTAGTATAACAAATAATATAAAACTAATCCAGTATTTTTTATTTTTTAATTTGTTAAACTGAAAAATTAAAATTGATTATAATAAAAAGATAGGCTTTATAGGCCTATCGAATAAGTTATTTTACTTATTTATTAGTATAACTTCCGCTAATTTGATTTAATCCATTTTGTACTAAACGTCTAGTGATTTCACCACCAACTGAACCGTTAGCACGGCTAGTAGCATCTGGTCCTAAATTAACACCAAATTCGTTAGCTATTTCATATTTCATTTTATCAATAGCTTGTTTAGCACCAGGAACTCTCATTTTCATAGTAGAAT
>CASEDN010000098.1 GCA_949286645.1 uncultured bacterium | reverse complement strand
TTGAACTGGTGCTAACCAAAGTGGGAAAAGTCCTGCAAAGTGTTCTATTAAAATTCCAATAAATCTTTCAATAGAACCAAAGATAACACGATGTAGCATAATTGGTCTTTTTTTAGAACCATCTTTATCTATATATGTTAAATCAAATCTTTCTGGTAAGTTATTATCTAACTGAATTGTACCACATTGCCATACTCTACCTAGTGAATCTTTAA
Organism: uncultured bacterium; assembly: GCA_949286645.1. Classification (GTDB taxonomy): domain Bacteria; phylum Bacillota_I; class Bacilli_A; order RF39; family UBA660; genus Onthousia. Next base: position 9,484 of record CASEDN010000098.1, on the reverse strand, counting down.
TATGGAAATCAAGTTTTGGTCCATAGAATGCTCCATCACCAGGATTTATCTTACAATCATGACCTGCTTCTTTACAAGCATTTTGTAAAATAGCTTCTGACCTATTCCAAGACTCAATACTACCAATAAATTTATCTTCCGGTCTAGTTGATAATTCTATATCATAAGAAAGATTAAATAAACTGTAAATTCTGTCTATAAAGTTAATTAATTTAATTATTTCACTTTCTATTTGATCTTCTCTCATAAAGATATGAGCATCATCTTGAGTAAAAGTACGAACTCTAAATAAACCATTCAAAGCCCCACTTGCTTCATGACGATGAACTTGACCTAATTCACCGCATCTTATTGGTAAATCTTTATATGAGTGTAAAGAGTTTTTATAAACTAACATACCACCTGGACAGTTCATAGGCTTAATTGCAAAAGTTCTATCATCTATTTCTGATGTATACATATTTTCTCTATAATTAGCCCAATGTCCTGATTTCTCCCATAATTCTTGATTTAACATAATAGGAGTTTTAATAAATTCATATCCTTCTTTTGTATGTTCTTCATACCAAAAGTTTTCTAATATATTTCTTAAAATCATACCATTAGGTAAAAAGAAAGGAAATCCTGGTCCATATTCACTAATCATAAACAAACCTAATTCTTTACCTATTTTTTTATGATCACGTCTTTTCGCTTCTTCTAAGAACTCTAAATGTTTATTTAAATCTTCTTCAGTCTCATAACAAACTCCATAAATACGTTGTAACATCTTATTTTTAGAGTCTCCTTTAAAGTATGCACCACTTACTCTAAGTAATTTAAAGTGTCTTAATTCTTTAGTAGATTCTACATGAGGTCCCCGACAAAGGTCAGTAAAGTCTCCCTGAGTATAACATGTAATTACTTCATCATCACTCATATTATTAATTAAATCTATTTTATAAGGGTCATCTTTAAATTTATCTAAAGCCTCTTCTCTAGTTAACTCATGACGAATAATTCTTTTATTACCTTTAGCAATCTTTTTCATTTCTTTTTCTATTACTGGTAAATCATCATCAGTAAGAGTCTTATCTCCTAAATCAATATCATAATAGAACCCATCTTCTATTACAGGTCCTACCCAGAACTTTGCCTCTGGATATAATTTCTTAACCGCCTCTGCTAATAAATGTGCACAAGAATGATTAAGTGGCATTAATTTTTCACTTTCTTTAATATTTATCATATTTCATCTCTCCTTTTTATTAGTATTTTCTCTTGTTCTTCTATTTCTAGTGGTATAAAACTAGCAATATTTTTGTCACTACATATTCTTAATAAGATAGTATCATCTATATTATATGTTTTCTTTTCTTTCTTATCAATTAAACATTGTCTTTTCAAACTAGTAGTATATCTATCACTAGTATGAATTAATCCCATTACACTATCTTCAAGTTTTATAAAAGCACAATTTTGAATTACTTGTGATAGTCTTCCAACTAAAGAAGTATTAGATAATTCTTTTAATATAGTATAGCTTGTTTCTTTTTCTACATTTTCAGCAGCAATTTGTCGTTCTGTTAAATGTGCACATAATTTAGGTAACTTTTTCTGTAATTCTTCTAATACTATTCCTCCATCTTTATCATAATTAAGAATTGCATTTAAAGCATAGTGATTTAATAAATCTGGTGCCCTTCTAATTGGCGAAGTAAAGGTTGCATATCTATCCAATCCAAGACCATAGTGCCCAATATTTTTATTATCATAATAAGCTCGTGTCATTGACTTTAACACTATTTCAGAAATAAAGGTGGCTTCTTCTTTAGTTGTATTAGCTAAAATACTTACAAGCACTTTCTTTAAAACATTAGGATTAGTTATAGAATTTAATCTGTTAATTACTAATTTTTCATGTTTTAGATTGCTTTTTAATTTATCTAAGCCCATATTAGTTGGAGGCTCATGATTTCTATAAACAAAAGGTAATTCTAAATAATATGCATAATCTGCAACAGTTTTATTTGCCATAATCATAAAGTTTTCAATTATTGATTGTGCAGGTCCTTTTTCATTTTCCTCTAAAGACATAAAATTACCTAATTCATCCATATTAAAGCCATATTCACTAGTCTGTAAAAATAGGGAACCATTTTCTATTCGTTTATTTTGAATAATATTAGAAAGTCTTTGCATCCTGAATAATAGTTGATAGAATGGAAGATAATCATAATCGTATTCTTCACCTGATAATAAATTATTAACACTATCATAACTCATTTTATAGTTACTATTAATTATACTATTAAATATCTCAAAATCTATAACATTACCATTTACATCTATTTTCATCATGCAAGTTAAAGCTAATTTATCTGTATGAGGATTAAGAGAACAAATTTCATTAGATATTTTTGGAGGAAACATAGGTATTACTGCATCAAGTGGATAGACACTTGTACCTCTTTTTATCGCTTCATTATATAATGATGATTCAAACGGCACATAAGAAGAAACATCGGCTATACTTACATATAAGCAATAAACTCCCTTTTTTTCTTCTAAACTAATAGCATCGTCTAAATCTTTGGCATGGAGCGAATCAATTGTTACAGTTACTAAGTTCCGTAAATCTCTTCTTTTAGAAAAATCAAGTTTAGGATTTAAAAAAATAATATTTTCTGCTTCTTTAATTATTTGTTTATCAAACTCTAAAGAAAAATTATTTTCTGTAGCACTATTTATAGTCGCTTCATTATATCTAGATACTACTTTTTCTTTTATATCAATATAATATTTTCCCTCCTCAAACTTTAAAGATGCTAAAACTAAGGCTCCAGAATCATACTCTTCTTCAGGAATAGAACTTATCTCAAAATATGTTGTCCCTAAAGGAAGCCATTTTTTAACTCCTTCATGTTCTATACATTTAAATATATGGGCATCATTTTTTCTTTTAATAATATTTAAAACTTTAACTTCGTCTAAAGAACCTTTAGTACCTAAATGTATAGAAACTAAATCTCCCGGATAAGCACTTCTCATATTTTTACTCTTAATATAATATTTTTTGTTCTCAACTTGAATATAATATTTTCCTGACAAATATTCTTTTTTTATTATCCCCTTAGCAAGATAATTATTTTTAGGTAAAGATTCTCTTGTTACAACCCTAACAATATCTCCTTCAAAATATTTTTTATAAGTTTCTGTTCTTTTACTTTCTCTTTTTACTACATATACGGTATCATCTTTTTTTAATCTATATTGTCTGAAATTTTTAATATTTATTCTACTACTCTTATTTATGCTAAGATAGAAGTTGCCTTTATTAGATATTTGGAGTTTTCCATGATATAAATCTGAGTTACAGGGAACTTTAATATACATATTGTCTTGATAAATTATTTTACCCACTCTTTCTAATTCGAATAAAGCATCTAAAAAAGCGTCTTTATCACTATCTTTTACTTTTAATACTTTATACAAGCCACTAATACTTACAGCTTGATTATTTTTCTTAAAAAATTTTCCTAATAGTTCTATTATATCCATAATATCTTCCCCCTAACTCTATAACAAAAAAGATGATACCCTTAGGAGTGCCCTACACTACACGATACCATCCTTTTTTAACTTAATTTAGATAACGGTCTAAACCGGAATTACTTTGCATAACTCTACTCGTTAAGGTAGTAATAAAAGAGCTTTTCTTAACTTTCACCAACCGTTAAGTCTCTAAGATTAAAAGGATTCTTTTACCAAGTCCCTAACTAATAACGTATTTACAACTATTATTTTACTACAAATTAGAAAGATGTCAAATATTTTTAATCTCTTCTCTTTGAATATTTTTTAGTCTAATTATTCTACTATGTAATAAAGTACATAATTTATTTATTCTTCTATCTGTCATATTAGTTATTTTTTGATATTTATATAAAAGATTTTCAAAGTCTTCTACTACTCCATCTAATTTAGTCAAATCATATCTTTTAAAATCTTTAACATATTTAGTAATATTATCAAAGTTCTCTATATTATAGAAAAATCTACCTTCCCCTTTTATAATAACCTCATCATCATTATAATCTAAAATATTTAATGACTGTCCATTATCATAAAGGGGTGCAACATCTAACCATTTTAAGGTATTAACATCTCTAATAATACCAAAATTATTTAAATGTCTATCTTCATTCATAATAATAAAATCTAATATAAACATATCTTCTATTCTTTCTCTAGCATCTTTAATACCATGACTTTCTAATATTTTAATATATTCTAAATAAGCATTTGCTTTATCACAATTATTATGTAATATCTGATGTGCTGTAATTAACTCAGTATTCTCATTTATAAAACATTCACATTTTGATACTATTTTATCAGATATAGTAGCAAGTTCATATTTGGTATGATAAAAGTCAAGACTTTCACATACCATACTAGCAAGAACCTCATTAAAGGGTTGCATAACCTCGTTTTTATAGCCTCCTTTTAATAAATATCTTTTATTATTCTCTATTATCCAAGTTTTTTTAAGTCTTCCATCAGTAGTATTATTAGGAGAAATTAAACTAAGTTTAGTACTATAATCATTACTATTAGAAAATATAGCATTAGTAAAATCAGTATCTTTAAAATCATGTTCGAAAAAGTTTATATCTTTATAATAAATATTTGTATCAAAGGGTTTAATCCAGTATTGGTCAGATAAAGATAAACCAAAGGCCTTATCAAGTAATTCTTTAGCAGTAGTAACACCAAGCTTTGCAAGTAATAAATCTAAGTCATCTCTAAATGAAGGTATTCCTCTTCCTACAAACCAATCAGTTAATTCAGTTCTTATATTTTTATCTTTTAGATAAGCATTTTTTATAATTAAAGGAGCATAATCAATATTTTTAACTTCATAAATTTTAGTAAAAGCACTTAATTCAACATCATATTCTGCTACTAATACTTCAGTATTTTTATTCATAAGAATACATTTCATATAAAAACACCTTCTTCCTATAGATATTTTAACATATATTCTATATATTTTATAGTACAAAAAAGTAACATTTTTTCTTTGCAACAATATAATCTTATAATATACTTTAAATGTATTAAATGAGTGACACCTCATATAATAACAAAAGTAGGAATACCCTTAAAAGTGTATATAAAGAGGTTGACGTTACTCCTAAAAAACGTATAAAGGTTCACACTATTCCTATAAAAGTGCATAAAAGTATAAGGGCGATACCTATGTTGGTATTGTCCTATTTTTCACCTCTCGCTTCATTTAAGAGAGTATCTAATGTTACTAAAGTAAAGCCTCTTTGTTTTATATAGTTTATTAATACTTTTAATTCTGAGACATTAGATTCTGTTAATTTAACACTTATAATACTACCACTTCTTAAGTTACCTTTGAGATTACTATAAATATTACTATCTAGTCTTAAAGTAGGTATAATCGTATGCATAGATAACTTACTACATAGATTTAATACTTCTTCATTATCATAAGTTGCATAACAGTATTTAGGAGTAGTACTAGTAAGTGTTTTTATCTTATCAATAGATGCTTTAAATAAAAGTTCATCATAACCATTATCATAACTAAGCACTTCTACTTCATTACCATTTACTACTATATTCGTTACAAACGATGTATTACTATCTGTAAATTTACCATCTATAAAAAATGTCCCTACTACTCTCATATCTTTTAATATATTTAATAAATCATTAGTGTAACTACTATCGTCAACTGCAAAGACTAAAGCTATATTAGTACTTATGCCATTACCACTACTTATATATTTATCATAATAATCATCTATCGATATAGTAGGTTCCATTTCTTCAAATACTAATAAAGCATCATTATAACTACCATACCCCTTCATCTTGGTAAAGCTTTCTTCTAAATCTATAACAAGGCCATTATATCCCGGTATTAAATAGTCTCCTTCTACTTTGGCATTAATTGCATCTTCTTCCCTACTCTTTCCCTTATCTTTTATCTCTTTCATAATAGGATCATTAGATTCTAATAATACAATCGCTTTCTCTGTATAATAAAAAGAAAAAAGAACAAGTAACATGACAAATATTACTTCTATAACCTTTTTAATAAGAACCACCTCTATAAAATTTTATTATAGATGAGGATAAATTATTCTAAGGATATAGAGTAAAATATGCATCACTTGCTCTTTTACTAATTCTTCTAGTAACTAGAGTTGAATAACTGTTTCTAGGATTCTCCCAAGTTGAATGAGGACTTGTTACGGTTATAGACATTTTAGGACTACTTGATGGAGCATAACCTACGAAAGCAGTAGAAACTGTATCAGTATCATTAATATGATCTCCATCATTATCTTTAGCACTCTGACTAGTTCCTGTTTTTCCTGATGGATCATGAGAATCATCTATATAACCTACACCTAGTCCATAACTTTTATTCATAACAGCATAAAATCCTTCTTTAACTCTATTTAGATATTCAAGAGTTGTATTAACTGTATTTAAGACATTAGTTTCAAAAGTATATATTACATCCCCTAAACTTTCATCATCAGTAGAAGCATGTACTTCTTTTAATAGATGAGGTTGTAATCTACTACCACCATTTGCAAATGTTGAAATATATTGTGATAACTGTATAGCAGTATATGTATCATACTGTCCCATAACAAAGTCAAGTAAAAGTCCAGGAGCTTTATTACTACTAGTATATCCTAAAGACTCTACTGGTAAATCAATTCCTGTTTCAACACCAAGTCCAAACTCTTTAAAAGTATTTCTATATATATCAAAAGCTTCTTCATTTATTACTAAAGGCTTATTATATTGATATGTCGCTCCTGCTACTTTCATTGCCGCTTTAAACTGATAAACATTACTTGATAAAGCAAGAGCATCTATATCATTAATCCTACCTAAAGTTCGCCAAGAACACTTTCGTGGTGTACCTGCTATTTTAATACATTCATCTACTTGATATTCTCCAGGAGTAATAGCACCTGTATTATATCCTACTAGCATACTAGCCCCTTTAACAACAGAACCACTTGTCATAGGATCAGTCATAATACCTGTAGTGCAATCTATAGTTCTATAACCACCATTACCATCACTGATTACTTCTCGTCCTGCCATGGCAAGTATTTCTCCTGTATTTGGATCTTGTATAACAGCATAACTTCTATCATAATATTCTGTATTAGGTTGTCCTTTAGTAGCAAGTATTTCTTCATTTAGTATCGCTTCTAATTGTTGTTGTAATTCTATATCAATAGTAAGTACTATATCATTACCTCTCTTACCTTCAGAAACAAGCTCTAACTCATGAGAATTAATTGTCTTATAAATTGCTTTCGTTCCTTTTAAATATTTTTCATACTGTTCTTCTAAATAACTAGTACCAACTATATCATTTAAAGAATAACCCTTAGCAAGATACTCATCTTTTTTTTCACTAGGAATAGTACCAATATTACCTAAAATAGTTCTAAAAGTATCTCCATAATTATAAACTCTTTCCCAATCTAGTTTTGTATTAAATCCTGGTAAATCTTCATTATTCTCAGCTATATAAGCATATTCCTCATCTGTTACATCTTCATTTTTAATAACTTTATCATCATAAGAATATCCTTTATTCATTAAATAATATAAATAGCTAGCTTTAATATCATCTTCAGTAAAAGAATTTAATTCATCATCAGTAACTCTTTCTATTTTGAGTTCATATATATCATTACTATCTAATTTTCTTTGTTCATACTTTTCCCATTCTTTATCTGTTATTCTATCATCCATAGTACTACTATTTTTTGCGACAAAAAATTCTCTTTTATTTCTATCAGTAACTTTATCATAATCTAAATTAAGATGACTAGAAACAATATAAGCAAGTTCTATTTCTTCTTTAGTTCCTCTACTTTTATCTTTATTATAATAAATAGTTTTCACTGCTTTATTATCTACAATTACTTTGCCATTACGATCTAATATTCTTCCTCTAGGTGAACTAGGTCCTTCTACTGTTTGTGTAGCAAGAGTAGTTAGTTCTTCCTGATATTTTGATTGCTCTCTTAACATAACCTGATAAAGACGAAGGGTTATAACTAAAAATAAAACTACTAAAATGCTGCCTAAAAAGAAAAATCTTTTTTTATAAGTATTTCCATCAACAGTATATTTTCTTTCTTTTCTATTAATATTTTTTTTATTAACTTTCTGCTTTATCTTCATACCTAGAACACCCTCTTTCTTTACTAGTTTATCACATAAATTAGATTTTACTACATATAAATTAAATAAAGGAGAAAAAAATGATAGAAAGAATAATAAAAAATAATATTAAAATATTAAATCCCCACTTAGTAATGGGATATTTGGAAAGTAAAAATATCTATCCAACCGAAGATGAAGCGATTGTCATTTGTAACTTTTTAAAAGAAAACTATAATATCCTACTAAAAGATAATAGTATTCTACTAAATTTAAGAGGAAATATTAGAGATGAGATATACAGTAGTGTGTCAAATATTATTATGAATCTTAAGAATACTTATCTATAGAAAGAAAACTATGTTATAATTAATCATAGGTGAATGATATATGAATAGAAAAGGTTTCACTTTAATTGAATTACTTGCTACTATAGTTATACTAGCGTTAATCCTTATTATGGTAATGCCATCTATTACAGCTTTAAGAAATCGTAGCGAACAGAAACAATATGAATACTATGGAGACTCTTTATTAGAAGCAACTAAAATATTTGTAAATAAAGAAGGCGAAGATATAAATCCAATCGGTGCAAAAAACTGGACAGGTTGTGTAGATATTACATATAATGATTTAATAAATGCCGATTTAATAAAAGCTTTCTCTGATGAAAATATTGATTGTAGCAATGCTAAAATAAGATACACAAAAGAAAAAAACAAAGATAGCTATAGTATTAACTTAACTTGCAAAGACATAAAAACAAATAAAATTTTATATCAAGTAAATAATATACCAAATACTACTTGCACAGTTACTGCTTACTAACTTTTCTAATTAATGCAATTTCTTCTTTATATGGAGCATTTCCATCTATATAAGGTGTTTCTAATATTTTAGGAACATTTTTTAATTTAGGATTATCTATAATTTTTATTAAAGTATCCAATCCTATAGTACCTTTACCTATATTTTCGTGTCTATCTTTATGAGATGAAATTATATTTTTACTATCATTAATATGAATACATTTTATTTTATTTATACCAATAAGTTTATCAAAAGAGTTTAAAATATCATCAAAATTATTTAAATCATAACCAGCATCATTTAGATGACAGGTATCTAAACAAACGCCAACTCTATCTTTATTATGAATTCCATCTATAATAGCTTTTAACTCTTCAAAATTTCTACCTACTTCACTACCCTTACCTGCCAGAGTTTCAAGCAAACTCCTAACACTCGAATTAACTTT
>CASEDN010000097.1 GCA_949286645.1 uncultured bacterium | reverse complement strand
TACTTAAAATAATCAACAGAAAAGTTTTCTAATGGTAAAATAATACCATCTAAACCATTATCTAAATATTCTAAATAATTATTATCTCTTATTACACCTAAAAGTTTCATACTATCAGTCCTTTACGTAACATATTCTATCATAAATAGGAATAAAGAAAAAGAGACTTTATTAAGAATCTCCTTTTATATTAATCATTATTTATATTTGTTTTTTTAAATCACTAATGGAATCTAAAATCTGATATAAAAGTGGAAGGGTTGACGCTTGAGATAAATCATTTTTCTTATTAGAACATGAATCATTTTCAGTATAATTAAACGATTTAATAGTTTTTTCTAAACGCGATTTAACTTCTTCTACACTATCTAAATCAGTTAAATCATAATCGAAAGTTCTAATTGTATTAATATCAAATGGTAATTTTTCATTTTTAGTTTTTAAATGAATAATAGGTTTATTTGTTCTTGCTCTAAAACCCATCTCATAAAAGACATTAGGATTATGGCCCGAAATATCAGCAATTACTAAATCAGCTTTCTCAAGATATTCTATAATAGTTTGTGTAATTGAGTTGGCATCATTTAGTTGATCAACTCTAATAGCTTTAAATTTACACATTTCACAAACTGGTTTAATGATATGTTTAAATAGTTTATCGGCTTTATTTCTTACTTCACTACCCTCTTCACCGATCGGTGATACAACAAAACAAACTTTCATTTTATTTCTCCTTTTTCTTAATAAATAAACTCCTCTAGAAACTGATTTAACCGTTCCATTATTAACTAATGTATGCATTGAGCCCGCAAATTGCCCTTCAGTATAATTATTAATATTTCTCTCTTTTAAATATTTTTTTATTTCTTTAACACTATGTTCTTCTTCATCACTTAAATACTCAATTACTTTTTCTTGTATTTCTGAGCTTTTAATCATAAATATTACCTCCTATAGATAGGATAACATCATACAAGGTGTTTGCAAACATTTTCTTGTATTTTTTTGTGTTTTTCTTGCATTTTCTTGCAATAAAAAATAGCTCGCAATATATTTGAGCTATTACTTTTATTATTCTTCATCATTTTCATCCAGCTTAACAAGCACTTCTCTTGGCTTAGAACCATTAGATGGTCCAATAATTCCTCGTTCTTCTAATAAATCAATAATACGAGCAGCTCTGTTATATCCAAGTTTAAATCTTCTTTGTAGAAGTGAAGCACTGGCTTTCTGTGTTTCTATAACAAACTCTACTATCTCATTATATAATGGATCATCATATTCTTCTACTTGAGCCATATCTTCTTTTTGAGAAGCACTCTTTTCACTATCTCCTGACAAATTCATAAAGCTTTGATCATATTCAGCTTTTTGTTGTTCAACTGTATAATCAATAATTCTTTTAATCTCATCATCAGAAATATAGGCTCCTTGAATACGTTCTGGATCCGCTTCTCCCATTGGTAAGAATAACATATCACCTTTACCAAGTAATTTTTCTGCTCCTGTCATATCAAGAATAGTACGTGAATCTATACTACTAGATACGGCAAATGAGATACGACTTGGAATATTTGCTTTAACGACACCAGTAATTACATCAGTTGATGGCCTTTGAGTAGCGATGATTAAGTGAATACCGGCAGCACGAGCCATTTGGGTAATTCTCATAATAGATGCTTCTACATCTTTACTTGCAACTAACATAAGGTCTGCTAACTCGTCGATGATAACGACAATAAATGGCATCTTCTTAATTTGTTCATCTGCTGGTAAAGTCTTATTCTTCTTTTCTACATAATCATTATAAGTTGCAATATTTTTAGTCTTAGTTTCACTAAAAGTATCATAACGTCTTTCCATCTCTGCAACTATTTTAGATAAAGCAACAGAAGCTTCTTTAGGATCAGTTACAACTGGTCTCATCAAATGAGGAACACCATTATAACCAGAAAGTTCTACTTTTTTAGGGTCAACCATAACAAGTTTAACTTCATCAGGTTTCGCCCTCATTAAAATAGAACAAATAATACCATTAATACATACAGATTTACCTGAACCAGTAGAACCTGCTACTAAAAGGTGAGGTGTTTTATTAATTTCACACCATATAACATTACCCATAATATTTTTACCTAAAGGACAAAGTAATTTAGAACCATCAAGTGACTTAGGTACTTTTTCTAACACTTCTCTAAAGGATACGGGAGCTGTTTCTTTATTAGCAATTTCTATACCTACTGTATTCTTACCAGGTATAGGAGCTTGTATTCTAACATCTTTAGTAGCAATTGCTAAAGCTATTTCTCTATGAATTGATAAAAGTTTACTAACTTTAGTACCAGAATGAAGTTCTAACTCATACTGAGTAACAGTAGGACCAATATGTACTTCTACTACTTTACCGATAATATTAAAGTCTTTTAATACTTTCTCAAGTATTTCTATATTCTTTTCAATTAAACTTTGATTAACACTATTTTTCTTTTTCTTTGGTTGATCTAATAAATTAATAGATGGTAAAACATAGTTATGTTTAACAGTAGTTTTATTAGTAACCTCTTTATTTTCATCACTAATATCATTATTCTCGGTAACTTCTTCATTTACCTTAGCTTTAGTTAACTCTTCTATACTAGATATAACAATTTTCTTATCATCATCTTTTATCTCACCCATAACAGGCTCAACATTACCTGTAATAATAGGTTTCTTACTATTAGCTTCTTCTTCATCCTTACTCTTATCTCTTTTAGGGAACTTCTCTTTTGCCTTACTTGCCTTATCTTTAACAAAATCAACAATAGAGAATCCTGTAAATAAACAGAACCCTATAACAATTAAAGTCCAAGCGATTATCTGCATACCTCTATATGAAAATAGCATCATAAATAAAACTCCAAAGGTACAACCAATAATACCTCCACCAATAGCATTAGGTCTAGCACCTTTCATAACGTCTGAAAAAGAGTTAATTAACTGATTAGTAGTTTCACTAAATACTTTTATTGCATTACTATCATTTTGTAATATAAAGTTTTCATGCATTAAAACAAGTAGACCTATAACTAATAAATAAATACCTAACATTTTAGTTGTAAATAAATTAGGCCACTCTCTATTTATAATTAAATATGCACCTAGTACTAACAAAACAACTAATAGCACATTATAAAATACTCCTACAAGAAATATTGCAAAGGATGCAATCATATTACCAACAGGACCATATCTACCAATACCAAGTATCGCTGCTAGAACAAGTAATACACCATATAATTCTGTAGCATGAGCAAAACCTTTTTTAGTTTCTTTCTTTTTCTTTCTTTTTGCCATAAAAACACTGCCTTTCGTATCTTTTCTACTTAAGTATAACAAAACTAAAGAATAATTTAAAGAGATTGTCACTCATTTGACACTTATTTTTATACATCTAAAATATACATTTTAAAAGAATAACATATATGCATAATAAAGGACAAACACTATTAACATAATAGTTCCTTCTTTTTTACTAACTTCTCTTTCACTTCTTGCAAAGACAAATATAAGAAATGAAGATAGGAATACAGCAAGTATATCTATAAAACCAAAGCCTTGTAAGACAATATCACCATATATAAGAATAGGAAGTCCTAAAACTATACATATATTAAAGATATTAGTACCAATAATATTTCCAATAGCCATATCAAACTCACCTTTTCTAGCACTAGTTACAGTCATAATCATCTCAGGTAAACTTGTACCTATTACGATAGCAGTCATTGTAATTGCTTTCTCACTTATATTTAAAGCACTAGCAATCGCTTTAGCAGAGTCTACAATCATCTCACTACTATAAACTATTAAGATAATTGTAACAACTAAAAGTAGACAAGACATAATAGCAGAATATTTACTTATTTCTTGTTCATCGCACTTTTTATTCTTTTTAAATAACATTCCTACTAAATAAAGAACAAACATGCAAAATAATAAGATTAAAATAAAACTATCATTTCTTGAAAAAGTATTAGGTGTTAAAGGATTAAAAACTGCATCAAGCATTAAAAAAGAAAAAGCTGTTGTAACAATAAAAAGTAATGGTAATTCTTTTTTTACAGTAGCATGTCTCACTTTAATCGGTCTTAAGAAGCTAGCAAGTCCTATAATTAAGAAAACATTTACAATACAACTACCTACAACATTTGCAAAAGCCATAACTCCATCACCATTTGCAACACTTCTAAAAGATATAGCAACTTCAGGAGCACAAGTACCAAATGATACTATTGTTAATGCAATTAACATCTTAGGTACTCTTAACTTTAAAGCTAAAGATGATGCTGCATCTACTAAAACATCTGATGATTTAATGATTATTACAAAGCCTATTAATAAAATAACTATATCTAAAAGCATATCATCACTTCTTTCTATCTTTAATAATAGTATAATTTATTTTAATACATCTTACAAACAAAAGAGATTAACTTTACACTAATATTATTAACAGAAAAAAGTATTTTACTAAAAAAGAGTAATGTTTTAATACACTACCCTATCTAGTTAATATTTTATTCTTATCATCAAATTCATCTATAGTATCATCAACTATTCCTAAGACTTTATTAAAGGCTCTTATATTACTATTTACATCGTGATGAGATTTAATGTTATGGCTCTTAATATCTAATACATCTTCTACTTTTCTTTGGGAAGAAGTAAGAACCATACCATCTGATTTACCTTCAAAAAACATTTCATTAAAAATACACATCAAAATCCCTTGTTTATTACCAGTCATAATCGCTTCTTTTATAACACTACTGTCAATACTTGTTAATATATTTTTAAAGCTATTTAATCTTTTAACCGCTTCCACATTATCAGTACAAAATACATTTTTAATAAAATTTTCATCATAAAGATGTATTCTTTCTTCTGGAATACCACCTGGTATAGCGATATCATAATCCATATGAGAATTACTACTAATACCTTCATAAACATTTTTAATTATAAAATCAGAAAGTACTTTAAATTTTTTTCTAATCTCAGGATAAAACATTTTAATAGAAGCAAATTTAGTACCATCATATGGAGAGGCTATGTTATAAACATTTGTCTTTTTAAAAGTTTCTCTGTTTTTAAAGAATCTTGGAACATAAAAGTTCATAACACTACATTTAGATAGTCCAATTATATTAACTGAATTAGTATTTGGAAGTAAAGCTAATGACTCAACATATTTTGCAAATAATTTAGCATCTTCAATAATAGGTGCATCTGCATCCATCAAGAATAATTTTATATCATAGTTACCATTACATCTTTCATAATGACTAATAACATTATCTATTCTAACTTCTGTTTCCTTTATATTAGAAAAATCTTCAGAATGATTTTCAACCCTAGACCCTTGATCAATTATAATATAGTTTATCTTACCATTATCATTAATTATTCTTTTATAACTAGCAATAGCAAAACTTCTACCTATATCTTTTAAATTATCACTTTGTGTCCAATCATTCTTTTCTAAATCCCATTTAGCGAAAATATCTATAGTTCCCATAGTTTTCCCTCTTTCTTGGCTACATATTATATCATAATATTATAAAAGAGTAAATAAAAACTACTTCATCAAACTATTATAAAGTTTACTAGCATTAGTAAAATCTGCTATTATCAAGAAGTTATCAATATAGTTTCCTTTTTCATTCTTATAATTTAAATAATAAGCATGTTCCCACATATCCATATTAAATAGAGGAATAAACCCAAAAGACTGTGGTAGTTCTTGATTAGATAAATTTATAATATCTAGAGAACCATCAATTGTTACTACTAAGAAAGTATAACCTGAACCCTTTAAACTCATGGCTTTATTTTTAAACTCTAAAAAGAATTTATCAATACTTCCATATTTTTTATCTATATCTTCTTTTAATCTTCCACTTGGTAAAGCTCTATTAGGACTCATACTCTTAAAGTATAAGTTATGATTTAAAACTCCACCTAAATTATATAGAATATCTACTCTATCACTTTCATTAAATTCATCTAAATGATAGTATAACTCATTTACACCATAATGATAATCAAAATTATTTTTTGCTAACAATTCATTTAATTTATTCAAATAATTCTGTTCATGTTTATGATAATGTAGTCCCATTGTATGAGTATCAATATATGGCTCTAAATCTTGAAATAAATAAGGTAATATAGGCAATTTATACATAAAATCAACTCCAATAATAGTTTATGTAAAACGTCCAATTATGTCATTATCTTGATAAAATATTTAAATACATCTCTTTTTTTGCTAAACTATAATTAAGTATTAAAGGAGTTAAGTAGTATGAAGAAGTATAAAGATTATTTAAATAAAGATCATAATTTTGACAAAAAAACTATGTTAGGAATACTTTGTTTAATAATAGTAATATCAGGAATGTTTGGATGGCTCTACGAAGTAGTATTTTATTATTTTAATAGTGGTATGACTGAAATATACTGGCGTGGAGGTAATTTCTTACCATGGATAAATATTTATGCTATGGGTGCTATATTGATATATGTTTTAACTTATAAGAAAAGAAAGAATCCTTTATTTGTTTTTATAGTAAGTATTATATCTACTGGTATACTTGAATATATTAGTGGAGCCTTCATGGAACATATCATGCATATAAAGTGTTGGGATTATACTAATGAAATATTAAGTTTTGGTAATATTAATGGTTATGTATGTCTAAGAAGTGTTTTAGTCTTTGGATTATCAGCTTTATTATTAATGTATTTAATAGTACCACTTTGTTTTTATCTAGCGAAAAAGATGCCTAAAAAAACATTTTTAATATTAAGTTATACAATATGTGCTATCTTCTTATTTGATGAACTTTATAATTTAATATTTGCAAATCTTTTAAATCTTCCTAGAGCATCAGAAGTATATAAAGAGCTAGGATTTAAGTACTTATATTTTTAACCATATCTTTTATATTTGAAGGAACAAACTTAATTTCTATACTTACTATGTTATCAAAAGATATTCTAGTATTATCTACTAAAATAATTTCTCTATCTACTTCATTAACTACTCTAACATTACCAGTTATAGTTTTATAACTACCTCTGTTTTCTTTTCTTATATCTTTAACAAAATAAGTAATTGTTACTTTAGGTCTTAGTTTAATATTAGTTTTTATAAAAGATAACTTATCATTTAACGTTAACTTTATACCATCATCTAATTCTATTTTTTCAGATGTTTCTCTTGCAACTTCTCTTATCGCCTCATCATAAGTAGTTAAAGCAGAAAAAGGAGCGAACTGTGCTGACCTATTTTGTAAAGACATAGGCTTTCTTGTTTTAGATACATGATGAGGCATGTTTATAATATCATCATAATTATTCATGATGTCCTCCTATCTGTCTATTTCTATCCATTGTTGTCGC
>CASEDN010000096.1 GCA_949286645.1 uncultured bacterium | reverse complement strand
TATCTTCCATTTCTACTAAATAATTATAGTTATAATCTCCATCTAAATATCTAGTTAAATTTCTTGCCATTAAATTATTCATATAATCATCATAATTATTATAATTAAAGATAACGTCTTGAAATAAATCGTTATTTTCTCCTAATGACTTTAAAGGAGCAACATATGTTAATTTAATACCAAGTTCTTCATTAAGGCTTGAATCACATGCTCTTCTTTTTATTCTCTCTATTTCTTCTAATGTGAATTCACCTAAATATTCCATAATTAGTATTTCTCCTCTTTTTTTTATTCTATCATATTGAATTTTATATTTCTACAATTTTAAAAAATATCTTTATCCACTATTTCCACATGGTGTGGAAAAGAAATATTAACTTGTGAATTTAAAATTTGTGGAAAATGTGGAAAACTCTATTTTTTGTTGATATTTGTCGATTTAAACTGTGGAGAAATTTGTCGAAAAATTGGGGAAAAGTAAAAAATTAAAATTTTCTATTTCTTTTTCCACAAATTTAGAGTATTATAATGGTAATTTATGAAATTCAGGTGGGAGGTGATAGGGTGAATGTCGAAATTCTATGGCAAAATGTTCTTAAAGAAATAAAAGATGAACTTTCATCCCTAGCTTTCGACACTTGGTTTAGTGATGTTAAACTTGTAGAACTAGATAATGGGATAGCGACTATTGAAGTACCTATGTCTATTCACAAAAAACATTTATCTGATAATTACTTTGATCTTATTAGATTAGCTTTAAACAAAGTAACTGGGACTAACTTTGATTTAGAGTTCTTACTTACTGATGAGATAAATACTAAAAGGGAAGAAAAAGAGAAGGAAGAAGAAAATGTAAAAGAAGAGGGGGTTCCTAAATCTTTTAAAAATCAATCTAATCTAAATCCAAAATATAATTTTGAAAACTTTATAGTAGGTAATAGTAATAAGTTTGCCCAAGCAGCTGCCTTATCTGTTGCTGAAAATCCTGGTAAGATGTATAATCCTTTATTTATCTATGGAAATAGCGGGTTAGGGAAGACCCATTTAATGCATGCGATAGGTAATTATATTGTGGATAATTCTAATAGAAGAGTTCTTTATGTTACAAGTGATCAATTTAGAGATGATTTTGTCGGTATTAATAAAAAAGACGAGAAGGGGACTAATTTCAATTATATAGACTTCTTTAAAAATAAATATAGAAATATTGATGTCTTAATAATTGATGATATTCAGTTCTTAGGTGGGGCGACACAGACTCAACAAGAGTTTTTCCACACCTTTACTAATCTTTATAATGATTCTAAACAAATAATTATCTCATCAGATAGGTCTCCTAATGACTTGAAACTATTAGAGGAACGTCTTAGAACAAGGTTTTGTTGGGGACTTACTGTTAATATTTATCCACCTGACTTTGAACTTAGAAAAGAGATTCTTCGTAAGAAAATAATAGCAGGTAACTTTGAAGCAGAGATTCCAGAAGATGTCATTGAATACATTGCTTCTAATATGGGAAGTGATGTAAGACAACTTGAAGGCTCTATCACTAGACTTGTTGCTTATTCAACTATTATGGGAGGGGCTAGGATAGATATAAATCTTGCTATTGAGGCATTGAAAGACTTTATTAGTAAAGGACTTAGTGAAAAGAATGATATTACTAGGATTCAAAAGATAGTAGCAGAGTACTTTCAGATATCTGTTGAAGATATAAGAAGTAAGAAAAGAAGTAGTAATATTGCTTTCCCAAGACAAATAGCAATGTATTTGTGTAGAAAACTTACAAGTGAATCTTTTCCTAAGATAGGAACAGAGTTTGGAGGAAAAGATCACTCTACAGTTATGCACTCCGTTGAGAAAATTGAACAAGAAATTAAAAATAACAGTGATTTAGCAGGGATTATTAAAAAGTTAGAAGATGATTTAAAACCATGAGATGTTGATAAGTTTTAGTTTTAAACTTTTTATCCACAAGCATTGCTTTAAAAATTTATGGTATAATATAAAGGAAAATTGTAGTTTTCCACATTTTCCACTCTATAAATAAAAATATATATTAAGAAAGAAGGAATAAATAATGAAATTTACAATAAAAAAAGAAGTGTTAATGGAAGCGATTAATAAAGTAAGTAAAGCTATATCGAGTAGAAATGTTATTCCTGTTTTAGCAGGTATTAAATTTGAACTTACTAATAAAAAATTAGTTTTAACAGCAAGTGATAATGATATTACTATTCAAACTTTTATAAACTGTGATGATGAAGAGATTATTAAAGTAAAAGAAGAGGGCAGTATTATTATTCAAGGTAAGTATATTTCTGATATAGTTAGAAAATTACCTGATAAATATATTAATATAGAAGTAGTAGATGAGCTTAAAATATTAATTTATACAGATAATAGTGAATTTAATTTAAATGGTATTAGTGAAAGTGAATATCCTAATATAGATTTAGGAGAGAGTAAAAGTCATATAGAACTTTCTCCTAGTGTGTTAAAAGAAATTGTTAATCAAACTGCTTTTGCCACTTCTATTGATGAGAATAAAGCGATATTAAATGGTATTAACTTTAATATTACTGGCGATATGTTAGAATGTAATGCAACTGATTCTTATAGATTAGCTAGAAAGGTTATAAAATTAGATAAGGTAAGTAAAGAAAATCAAAATATTGTTATTCCTAGTCGTAATTTAGTAGAATTTACAAGAATTATTGATGATAGTGATGAGATGGTAGAAATTCATATATTCAATAATAAAATTTTATTTAAATATCATAATCTTTTATTTCAGTCTAGGTTAATTAATGGTACATATCCTAATACATCTAACTTATTACCTAAAGATCATCTTGTTAAACTTCATTTTAATATTAATAATTTCTATGATGTTGTTGATAGAGTTAGTATTTTAACTAGTGATAAAGATAAGAATACGGTAACATTAGAAACTGATGGTAATAATTTAATTATGAAATCATCTAGTGCTGAGATTGGTAGAGTAGAAGAGAAGATGACTATTACAAAAGATCAAGATATTGATGTAAAAGTTTCTTTTAGTTCTAAATATATGATGGATGCTTTAAAATCCTTTAATACAGAAACTGTAGAATTATATTTTGTTGGAGAAATTAAACCAATTTTATTAAAAAGTGATGATGATGAGAGTTTAACTCAATTAGTTTTACCTATTAGAACCTATTAAAATCTTATTATTTTAGAAAAAAAGTAAGAAAATTTTACTTTTTTTTTAATTTTGTGACAAAAAATATTATTTTTCGACAATATAATATAGTAGACTGATAGCAAAGCAAATTAATTGCTTTTGAAAGGGGATTTTGGTTTATGAAAGATTAT
The DNA here is from genome assembly GCA_949286645.1 of uncultured bacterium. GTDB lineage: Bacteria > Bacillota_I > Bacilli_A > RF39 > UBA660 > Onthousia. The sequence continues at coordinate 23,770 of CASEDN010000096.1, read as the reverse complement.
GAAATTAATGATGATACGCTTGCAATCATACCTGGAAAAGATATGTGGGATTCTGTTATTGTTGAAGATACTTATAATTATGAGATTAAAATGAAACCTTTAGAAATTGTTGATTATAGTTGTAAGTATTTTGGTAGTTCTTATGAAGGAAGAAAAATAGGAGCAGGGGAAATGCTAAATAGTGGTTATAAATTACCAATTATGGTAGAAGATAGTAAAAATTTAATTATTTTTCCTACTATTAGTCCGTTAGCAGATGATTGTAGTTGGATTTCTTTAAAAAATATTAAGAGCTACAGTAAAGTTAATAATACCAAAACAAAAGTAGAATTTAAAAATGGTAAGACTCTTACTTTTAACATTTCTTATAATTCCTTTAATAATCAAGTTATGAGAGCAAGCAGATTAGAATCTATAATAAGGAATCGAAAAGAAAAAGCAAAATAATTGCTTTTTTTCTGTTTATTTAGGGGTAAATATGATATAATATTCTTGCGTGTATAGGAGTACTAAAATAGGGTGTAGGTGATTATATGGTCGTTTTTTTTAGGCAATTATGATAATTAGGTCATTAAAAGTTACGAAATTTCGTAATTATGACAGATTTAATATAACTTTAGGTAGTAAAATGAATATTTTTATTGGAAATAATGCTAGTGGTAAGACAAATATTTTAGAAGCTATCGCTATATTAGGACTTACTAAATCCTTTAGAAATGGATTAGACTGTGATGTTATTAAGTTTAATAGGAAGAAAGCAGTTATAGAAGGTAGGGTCTTAAATAATAAGCAGATAAAGGATTTAAAGATAGAGTTTTTAGAGCGAGAAAAAAGTATTTTTGTAAATGATAAAAAAATTAAAAAATATGCTGATTACCTTTCTAATTTAAATATTATTGTTTTTACACCTAATGATTTAGATATTATAAAGGGATCACCTAGTATTAGGAGAAATTTACTTAATATGACTTTGTCACAAATTTCTTATTCTTATTTAGTTACTTATAATGAATATAATAAAATCTTAAAAACACGTAATGAATATCTTAAAATATTATTTACTAATGGGATAGCTGATAAGACTTATTTAGATGTTTTAACAGATAAGTTAGTAGAGAAAGCTGTTTTAATTTATCAAGAGAGATATAAGTATCTATCTCTAATTAATAGTTATATTAGTGATATTTATAATAATATTACAGAAGATAATAGAGTTATAAAGATAGAATATAAACCTAATATAGTTATTAATAATTATGAAGTAGAAGATATAAGAAAATCTTTAACTGATACTTATAGAAAAAATTATAGAAGAGAATTAAGTACAGGTATGACGTTATTTGGGCCTCATAGAGACGATTTTTGCTTTATTATGGATAATAATACTGATATGAAGATTTATGCGTCACAGGGACAGCAGAAATGTGCTGTACTAGCTTATAAACTTTCTTCTATTCCAATATTTAAAGAAAATAATGGTAGTAATCCAGTACTTCTTTTAGATGATATTTTTAGTGAACTTGATTTAAATAAGAGAAATAAGCTTTTAAAATATGTTAGTGAAGATATTCAAAGTATTATAACAACAACTGATTTAAAAAATATTTCCAAGAAAACTTTAGATAGTGCAATTATTTTTAAAGTTAATGATGGAAAAGTGGAGAGGAGTTAAGTATGGAAGAAAAGGTAGAGAATAATTATGATTCTTCAGCGATACAGGTACTTGAAGGATTAGAAGCTGTTAGAAAAAGACCTGGTATGTATATTGGTTCTACTAGTTCTAGGGGACTTCATCATTTAGTATGGGAGATTGTTGATAATGCTATTGATGAAGCTTTAGCAGGATATTGTACACATATTGAAGTTACTATTAATAAAGATAATAGTATTACAGTAAAAGATGATGGTAGAGGTATTCCTGTTGATATCCATCCTAAGACTGGTAAGAGTACAGTAGAAACTGTTTATACAGTGCTTCATGCTGGAGGTAAGTTCGGTGGTGGAGGATATAAAGTATCAGGTGGACTACATGGTGTTGGTGCTAGTGTAGTTAATGCTTTATCTGATTGGTTAGAAGTTAAAGTTTATCGTGGTGGTAAAGTATATTACCAAAGATATCAAACAGGTGGTAAGCCTGTAGAAGCTTTAAAAGTTATAGAAGAATGTGATATTAATAGAACTGGTACTACAGTCACATTTAAGCCAGATGATCAAATATTTACTGAAACAACAGTATATGATTACGATATTTTAAAGACAAGACTTCGTGAGTTAGCATTCTTAAATAGAGGACTTCGTATAACTTTATACGATGATAGAGAAGATCCTAAGAAAGATAGTTTTCATTATGAAGGTGGTATTCGTGAATATGTAGAGATGCTTAATAAGAATAAAAATCCTATACATCCTACAATTATTGATATAACTGGAGTAATGCAAGATATATCACTTGAAGTTGCTTTACAATATAATGAGTCATATAATGCAGCGATATATTCTTTTGTTAATAATATTACGACACCAGAAGGTGGAACACATGAAGATGGTGTAAGAAGGGCATTAACAAGAATTTTAAATAAGTATGCACAAAATAATAATTTATTAAAAGATAAAGATGATTCTTTAACAGGTGATGATGTTAAGGAAGGTATTACAATGATAATATCAATTAAACATCCTAATCCACAGTTTGAAGGACAAACTAAGACAAAACTTGGTAATAGTGAAGTTAGAAGTGTTGCTGATAAGATTTTTTCAGAACCATTTGAAAGATTTTTATTAGAACATCCTGATGAAGCAAGGATTATTGTGGAAAAATGTATAACTGCATCACGTGCAAGAATTGCGGCAAAGAAGGCAAGAGAGATAACCAGACGTAAAGGTGATTTAGATGTTACTAATTTCTATGGAAAATTGGCAGATTGTAAAAGTAAAGATGCTTCTATTAGTGAGATATTCTTAGTCGAAGGAGATTCTGCAGGTGGTTCTGCTAAAGTGGGTCGTAATAGTATGACACAAGCGATTTTGCCTTTACGTGGTAAAATTTTAAATGTTGAGAAAGCAAGACTTGATAGGGCTTTATCTAATGAAGAGATTAGAACTATTATTACGGCATTTGGTACAGGAATTGGTGAGGAATTTGATTTATCTAAACTTCGTTATAATAAAATAATTATAATGACTGATGCTGATGTTGATGGTTCTCATATTAGAGTTTTACTTTTAACATTATTTTATCGTTTCTTTAAGCCTATTGTTGAAGAAGGACACGTTTATGCGGCACAACCTCCACTTTATAGAATTACCCACGGTAAAACACGTAAATATGTTTTGGATGATGCAGAACGTGATGAATATTTGGCAACACTAGCTCCTAATACCAAATACGAAATAGCACGAATGAAAGGTTTAGGAGAAATGGATGCTGATGAGTTAAATGAGACTACAATGGATATTAATACTCGTGTTTTAAGACAAATTACAATAGATGATGCAGTTGCAGCAGATGAAGTATTTTCTGAGCTTATGGGTGAAGAAGTGGCTCCAAGACGTGAGTTTATTGAAGAAAATGCTACTTATGCAAGGCTTGATGTTTAGGAGGTAAATTATGGATAGATTAGAACAAAATAATATTGTAACAGAAGTAAGAGATTCTTTCCTTGATTATTCTATGAGTGTTATTACTGCTAGGGCAATTCCAGATTTAAGGGATGGTTTAAAGCCTGTTCATCGTAGAATTTTATATTCTATGTTTGAATCTGGTTATACTCCTGATAAACCTCATAAAAAGAGTGCTAAAACAGTCGGAGAAGTTATGGGTAATTATCATCCACACGGTGATAGTTCAATTTATGAAGCGATGGTTAGAATGGCCCAAGATTTCTCTTATAGATATATGTTAATTGATGGGCACGGAAACTTTGGTAATATTGATGGTGATGGTGCCGCAGCGATGCGTTATACCGAGGCTAGACTTTCTAAGATTTCTCTTGAATTATTAAGAAATATTAATAAAAATACAGTTGATTTTGAACCAAATTTTGATGAATCAACAAAAGAGCCAAGTGTTTTACCTTCAAGATTTCCTAATATTTTAGTTAATGGTACTACTGGTATTGCTGTTGGTATGGCAACTAATATTCCTCCTCATAATTTAAAAGAGGTTATAGATGGTTGTGTTGCATACATTGATAATCCTGATATTGGTGTTGATGGTTTAATGCAATATATTAAAGGTCCAGATTTTCCAACTGGGGCATCAATACTTGGAAATAGTGGTATTAAAAAGGCTTATGAGACTGGTAGAGGAACTATTACTATTAGGAGTAAGGCACAAATTGAAGAGAAGAATGGTAGACAATATATAATAATTAATGAAGTTCCTTATGGAGTTAATACTTTAGAATTAAAAAATAAAGTAGCAGAGCTTGTTCATAATAAGACAATTGAAGGTATTTCTGATTATCATTCTGATTTAAATGATGGTATAAAAATAACTATTACGTTGAAAAAGGATGCAAATGCACAAGTTGTATTAAATAAACTTTATAAGCATACACAATTTCAAACTAGTTATGGAATAATTTTCTTAATGTTAGACCAAGGTGTTCCTAAAACTTTAGGATTAAAGGATATTATTGCAAAATATATTGATTTTCAAAGAGAAGTTATTATTAGAAGAACAAAATTTGATTTAAATAATGCAGAAAAACGTGTTCATATATTAGAAGGTTTAAAGATAGCATTAGATCATATTGATGAAGTAATTAAGTTGATTAGAGGTTCTAAGTCTGATGAAGATGCTAGAAATGGCTTAATGAACAAGTTTGGATTAAGTGAGATTCAAGCGAATGCAATTTTAGAGATGAGACTTAGAAGATTAACTGGTTTAGAAAGAGAAAAAATTGAAAATGAACTTAATGATTTACTTGAATTAATTGCAAACTTAAAAGATATTTTAAGTAGTGATGCTAAGATTCTTAATGTTATTAAGACAGAACTTTTAGAAATTAAAGATAAATATGGGGATGATAGAAGAACTAATATTGATATGACAGCGATTGAATATATTGAAGATGAGTCTTTAATTCCAGTTGAAGATGTTATTATAACTTTAACTAATAAGGGTTATATTAAGAGATTAAGAGCGGACACTTATAAGAGTCAAAATCGTGGTGGAGTTGGTATTAAAGGAATGGCTACTAATGAAGAAGATTTTGTTAAGCATTTAATTTCAATGAAAACACATGATTATATCTTATTCTTCTCTAATAAAGGAAGAGTGTATAGACTTAAAGGATATGAGATTCCAGAGTATAGTCGTCAATCTAAAGGTCTACCTGTGGTTAATTTATTATCACTAGAAAACGGTGAGAACATTAGTTCGATAGTGTGTTTAGATCCTTCTGTGGAAAACTATAAATATTTGTTGTTTGTTACTAGAAATGGTCTTGTTAAACGTACTGAGATAAAGGAATTCGATAATATTCGTAAGAGTGGAAAGATTGCGATAGTACTTAAAGATAATGATGAATTAATAGCTGTGGATAAAACTACTGGTGAAAATGAAGTTATAATTGGTGCAAGTAATGGTAGAATGGTAAGATTTGTGGAAAATGAAATTCGTTCTATGGGTCGTGGTACTTCTGGTGTTAAAGGAATAGATCTTGATGGAAGTATTGTCGTAGGTGCTAATGTTGTTACTGATAATCAAGAAGTGTTAATTGTTACTGAAAATGGTTATGGTAAGAAAACAGATATTAATGAATATAGATTAACTCATAGAGGAAGCAAAGGTGTTAAGGCTTTAAATATGACAGATAAGAACGGCTCTATGATTTCACTTAATTGTGTAGGTGCCGATGAAGGTGATAAGAGAGACGTAATGATTATTACTGATAGTGGTGTTGTTATGAGAATGCCAATGGAACAGATATCTACTTTGAAGAGGGCAACACAAGGTGTTAGATTGATTCATTTGAAGGATGAACAAAAGGTTGCAACAGTTACAGTTGTTGATAAAGATGAAGAAGAAGTTGTTACTGAAGAATAATTTCTTCTTTTTTTATTGTTTATATTTAGTTTGTAGTGAATGTTTCACGTGGAACATATGAAGAAAGTATTTGATTTTATATAGAGAAGTACAGAAATTATTTCCCGGGAAATAATTTGTAAAGAAACATTATTAATTTATACTTTATATATTGTAATATTATCTAATGTTCCACGTGGAACATATAAATATAACATTTTATATAGAGAAGTACGAAAATTATTTCCCGGGAAATAATTTATAAAGAAGTATTATTGATTTAAACATATACATTATAAAACTATTTAATGTTTCACGTGGAACATATGAAGAAAGTGTGTGATTTTATATAGAGAAGTACAGAAATTATTTCCCGGGAAATAATTTCTGTGGAAATAGTTTGTTAAAGCTAAATAAAAGTCTTGAATTTATCTTCTTTTTTTTGTATACTGTTACCGTGCAATAAATTAGTTTGGAATCAGGTCAGGATGGAGACATAGCAGCCTTAACAAATCTAATTTATGTGCACTTTTTTTATACATTAATGGAGGTTTTTATGAATGATTATGAATATATGCTATTGGCTATAGAAGAAGCTAAAAAAGCTTATGATGAAGGTGAAGTTCCAGTTGGTGCTGTTATAGTGAAAGATGATAATGTGATTGCTAAAGCATATAATACAAAGGAAAAAAATAAATGTTCTTTAGATCATGCTGAACTTTCGGTCATTAAGTTAGCTTGTGGAAAATTAGATAATTGGAGATTAATTGGCACTACTATTTATGTTACTCTTGAACCATGTCCAATGTGTGCCAGTGCTATTAAACAAAGTAGAATAAATAGAGTTGTTTATTTACTGGATAATAATGATGTTAATACTTCAAAAATAGTTAATGAAATTCTTAGTTTGCATGATGTAAATGCACCTGTGGAAAAAGTAAAACTTGATATTTCTAAATTTAATGAAGAAGATATTATGATTCTTAGTGATTTTTTTAGAAAAAGAAGATGTTAAACATATGTTTTATATGTTCTTTTTTTGTTTTGTTTGTTATACTAATTGTGTTTAGTGAGGTGAGGTATGTGTATCAAGCTTTGTATCGTAAATATAGACCTACTGTTTTTGATGATGTAGTAGGACAAAATGTTGTAGTTAATACTTTGAAAAACGCTATTAATTATAACCATATTAATCATGCTTATTTATTTTCTGGTCCTAGAGGAACAGGTAAAACTACTATTGCTAAAATCTTTGCAAGATCAGTTAATTGTTTAGAACCTGTTGATGGTGTAGCTTGTGGAAAATGTAAAAACTGTCTATATTCATTTTCAAAAGAATGTATGGATATTATTGAAATAGATGCAGCTTCTAATAATGGTGTAGATGAAATAAGGGAACTTCGTAGTAAGGTTGGTATTTTACCAAGTGAACTTAAATATAAAGTTTATATTATAGATGAAGTACATATGTTATCTATTGGTGCTTTTAATGCTTTGTTGAAAACTATTGAAGAACCACCAGAACATGTAATCTTTATATTAGCTACTACAGATCCTCAAAAAATACCTGCTACTATTATATCTAGATGTCAGTGGTATTCTTTTAAGAAGATTGGTAATGATGATATTGTTAAAAGACTTACAGAAATAGTTAATGATGAGAATATTAAAGTTGATGAGAAGGTTCTTGAAAAAATCGCTCAAGCCTCTGATGGTGGACTTCGTGATGCGATAGGACTTCTTGATAAATTAAGAGCTTACTGCACTGATGAGATTGCTTTGGATGACTTTTATGAGATAAATGGAGAAATTAATGAAGAAGAATTAAAGAAACTAGAAAAATTAATATTTTCTTTTGATGTAAGTGAAGTGCTTTCTCTTATAGAAAAATATTATAGAGATGGGAAAAACTTGGTGCAGGTTGTTAAACAGTTAATGATACTTATTAAAGATGAGTTATTTAATCATTATATAAATGGTGACGAACTTATTTTCGAAGAGTCTGAACTTGTTAATTTCCTAAATCTTTTGAATGAACATTTAGTTGAGTTAAAGAAAGCAGATGATGTTAGATTATCTATAGAAATATTTTTATTACATTATATGAATGAACATAATAATATTAAAACTGTGCCAAATGAAGATGTTCATTCTCAACCTAAATCAACTGAAGAAGTATATATAAGACCTAAGAAAGAAGAAAAAACTATTTCCATAGAGACAGTGGAAAAACAAAAAGAGGTAAAAACTTTATCAACAGAAATTGTGCAAAAAACAAATGAACAAATAAAAAAATATGAAGAGTTAATGTTAATAAGAAGTAAAAATACAATGATAGAAGCAGTGAAAGATGAATTAAACAAGGAAACAGTTAATCTTGATAAACTTAATGATTATACTTTTGATCCTAATAATGGATATCTTGCTTGTGAACTTTTAGATGGTAAAGTAAGAGCATCTAGTCCTAAAAATATTATTATTAGTTATGATTATGAAGGAATGGTAGATAAGCTTAGTAATCATTTTAATAAGTTAAATGATTTTTATAATGAAAAGACAGGCTCCATTAAAAAAATTGCTTTTATTACTACTACAAAATGGAATGAGTTAAAACAAGAATACATTAATCTTCATAAGCAGGGAAAACAATTTGAATATCAAGAAGAACCTATATTGAATAGTTTCGAAGAAGATGTTAAAATAAATAATGAATCTGATGATTTAATAAATCAAACTATTGAGATGTTTGGAGATTTAGTAGAAGTTGAATAGAAAGAAGGAATAATATGAATATACAAGCGATGATGAAACAAGCTCAAAAATTACAAAGTGATATGATGAAAGTTAAAGATGAAATCGATAAGATGGAATTTTCTAGTACTAATGGACTTGTAACAGTTAAAATTAATGGTAAGAAAGAAGTTTTAGAAGTTAAAATAGAAAATGATTCTGATTTTTCTAGTGATGATTTAGAAATGCTTCAAGATATGATTGTTATTGCAACTAATGATGCAATGAAACAAGTAGATAAAGTAACAGAAGAGAAGATGGGACGTTTTAGTTCTATACCTGGGTTATTTTAATGTATCCTGATAATTTAAAGAATTTAATAGAGAGTTTTGAAAACTTTCCAGGAATTGGGGAAAAGACAGCAGAGCGTATGGCTTTTTCTGTTCTTTCTTTTGATGAAGATAAGTTTAAAATATTACAAGAAAATTTAGAAGATGTTAAAAATAATATTCATCCTTGTAAGATTTGTAATACTCTTACTGATAAAGATAAATGTACAATTTGCGAGTCTGATTTAAGAGAGAAAGGGACTATTTTAGTAGTAGAAGATTCTAAAATAGTATTTCTATTTGAAAAGTTGGGTACTTATAAAGGATTATATCATGTTATTAATGGACTTATTTCTCCACTTGATGATATTAATCCTGAAGATATTGGACTTGATAAATTATTAGATAGAGTAAAGAATGAAAATATTAAAGAAGTAATACTTGCTTTGAAACCTAGTGTAGAAGGGGAGATAACCTCTTTATATATTAAAAAAATACTAGAAGGAATGAATATTGTTGTTACTAGACTTGCTAGTGGTGTTCCAATAGGTGCTGATATGGAATACATTGATACTCTTACTTTGGAAAGAGCATTAGAAGATAGAAAAGAACTTTCATAATATTAAATGCTTTTTCATATGCTTTATTAGGTGAAGACTATGAAGCAAGTTATGAAGAAAGTATGGCGTGTTTTACAGAAAATAATAATTAGTACATTCATACTATATGGTTATAATCTAATTGCAACTAGATTTAATTTAGTTATTCCTATTAATGTTTTTACAGTAGGATCTGTTAGTATACTTGGTTTTCCAATGCTTTTTGTTTTAGTTTTATTAAAAGTATTAATGTTTTAAGAAAGGATGTAGTAATGGATTTAGAAGTAGAGTCTTTACAACCTATGTTTTATAATCAGATAATGAAAGCTCTTGATAAGGGCTTTTTGTCGCATGCATATTTAATAGAAACTAATAACAATAGTATAGATATTGTAAAGAAATATATTCTTTTTTTAGTAGAGAGGATATATGAAGACTCTTATAAAAATCATGATGTTACTATTTCTAAAGATAAGTTATTTCATTTGATAGAGAATAATGAATTTCCTGATTATATAGAAGTTAATCCTGTTAATAATCAAATAAAGAAAGAGCAGTTACTTTTTATTAGAGATGAGTTTTCTAGTAAATCTTTATACAATACAAGAAAAGTATATGTAGTGTTTGAATGTGATAAGATGAATGTTAGTGCTTCTAATACAATACTTAAGTTTCTTGAAGAACCAAGTGATGATGTAGTGGCTATTTTTGTTACTAGTAATCAGTATAATGTTTTAGATACTATTAGGTCTAGATGTCAGATTATGAGACTTCAGTATGAAGAAAGTAATGAGAGTAGTTTTAGTGATGAAATTCTTTCTTTTATAGATGATATAAATAAAAGAAAAAGTGATGATTTATTACTTAAATTTAACTATTATAGTAGTAATTTCTTTAAAGATAAGAGTTCATCTACTGATTTTATTAGAGAATTACTTAAATATTATAAGAGCTTATTAAATAAAGAAGATAATACTATTAATTTAGAGGAAGTAATTAATATTGTTTCTATATTAGATGAAAAGTTGAAGAAGTTGAAGTATAATGTTAATATGAAGTTGTGGATTGATGATTTATTACTTTCTTTGATGGAGGTGTAGGATGAAGTTATTAAAAATTTCTTATATAGATGAGTTATTTAATGATTATGATTATGTAAAATATCCAGAGAATACTTTTTTTAAAGTAGGGTGGGAGATTATTGTTAAGAATGATGATTTGTTAAAGATTGCATCTATAGTAAGTATAGAAGATAAAGATGATGTTGATGTTACTACTAGTTTTGTTAGAGTTGCTACTAAAAGAGATAGGGAGCAACATAATAAAAATAAGAAAGATAGTATAGAGGCTTTAACTCTTGCTCAAGAAAAATCTTTAGAGCTTGATTTAGATATGCATTTTATTTCTTCTTTCTATACTTTTGATAGAAAACAATTATTTCTTTGTTATACTGCAGATGCTAGAGTTGATTTTAGGGAACTTGCTAAAGTATTAGCACAAAGATATAAGACAAGAATAGAGCTTAGACAGATAGGAGTTAGAGATAGAGCAAAGAAAGTAGGAGGACTTGGTCCCTGTGGTTTATTCCTTTGTTGTAGCACTTTCTTAACTGACTTTGCTAGTGTTTCTATTAATATGGCAAAGAATCAGTTTCTAGCTTTAAATCCTACGAAGATAAATGGAAGTTGTGGTAGACTTTTATGTTGTTTAAACTATGAAGATGAAGTTTATACTGAGTTAAAGAAAGGTTTACCTAGTATTGGAAGTTTAGTTGAAACTAATGATGGGTTAGGTAAAGTGACAGAAGTTGATGTTTTTAAGAGAACATATAAGGCAGAATTTAAAGATAAAGGAGTACTTGAGTTTAGTGTTAATAAATAAAAAAATGGAATTTTCACATAATGGTAAGAACTTGATATTATACTATGATGATAATTACTTTAAGATTACTACTGATAATCTTGCTCTTGCTAACTTTATAAAAATTAAAAGTAAAGATAAGTTATTGGTAGAGTTTGGTAGTGGACTTTTATCTATTCCTTTACTTCTATCTACTAGGTCTGATATAAAAATGGTAGGTATAGAAAAGAATAGTAAAGCTTTTAGACTTTCAGAAATGTCTATAAAAGATAATCATTTAGAAGATAAGATTAAAGTTATTAATGATGATATAAAAAATCTAGATAAATATTTTGCAATTAATTCTATTGATATTATAGTATGTAATCCACCATATTTTCTTTTAGATAATGAATCTATTACTAGTGATAAAGAATATTTGAAGATGGCAAGATACGAAGGTGATATGGCTATTAGTGATGTAGCACGTCTATCAAAGATTTATTTAAGAGATGGGGGAAGTTTATTTTTAGTAAGTCGTGCAGATAGACTTTTTGAAATTAGAGATACTTTAATAGAAAATAAGTTGGCAATTAAAGAGATACAGTTTATTTATCATGATTTAGATAGTACTTCTAAACTTGTTTTGATAGAAGCTAGGAAAAGTGGTAAAGAACATGGATTAAAGGTTTTAAAACCTATTATTTTAGAGGAAGGCGATGTTGATGGATAAACCTAGTTTATATTTAATACCTACACCTATTGGTAATTTAGATGATATTACTATTAGAGGTTTAAAGACTTTAGAACTTGTTGATGTTATACTTTGTGAAGATACTAGGGAGACTTCTAAGTTGCTTAGTAAATACAATATAAAAAACAAGTTAGTAAGTTGTCATGAGTTTAATGAAGATAAGATGAAAGATAAGGTATTAGGTTATTTAAATACTGGTTTAAATGTAGGATTAGTTACTGATCAGGGGACTCCTTTAATTAGTGATCCAGGTTATAGAATAGTTGACTACATTTCAACACATAACTATAATATAGTGAGTTTACCTGGGGCGACTGCGTTTGTTCCAGCTTTAACTATATCTGCATTAGCACCACAACCTTTTACTTTTTATGGGTTCCTTAATGCAAAGAAAAATAAGCAGATTAAAGAGTTAGAATCTTTAAGAAATCATGCCTTTACATTAATCTTTTATGAAGCACCTCATAGATTAATAGATACGTTAAATAATATTAAAGAAGTGTTTGGTGATAGAAAGATTTGTGTAGTTAGAGAAATCTCTAAAAAGTATGAACAAGCGATTAGAGGTAAAATTAGTGAAGTGTTAGAAACTGACTTTCCTATTAAAGGAGAATTTGTTATTGTGGTAGAAGGTGCAGTCTTAGAGTTTGATTTTAATAGTATGAGTATTGTAGAACATGTAGATTTTTATATAAATGATGGAAATGAGAAAAAACAAGCTATTAAGTTAGTTGCAAAGGAAAGAGGTATTCCTAAGTCTATTGTCTATAAAGAATATCTTGATAAGAACGAATAAATTATTTCCCGGGAAATAATTTGGAAAAGAGGTAAGGTTATGAAATTAGTTGTTGGTCTTGGTAATAAAGGTAGAGAATATGAGAATACTAGACATAATATGGGATTTATGTTAGTAGATAGATATTTACAATATAAAAATATTACTGATAAATTTAAAGAAAAGTTTAACGCTATGTATATAGAGACTACTATTAATAATGAGAAAGTTATCTTTATTAAACCAATGACTTATATGAATAATTCTGGTATTGCTGTTAGATCCTTTCTTGACTTTTATAAACTAAATAGTGAAGATATTTTAGTTATTAGTGATGATCTTGATTTAGATTTAGGTAAGTTTAGATTAAGAAGAAATGGAAGTAGTGGAGGACATAATGGTTTAAAGAGTATTATCTCTCATCTTGGAACTGATAACTTTAAGAGACTTAGAATAGGTATTTCTAATGATAAAGATGATGTTATTAATTATGTCTTATCTAAGTTTAGTAAGAAAGAATTAAGTGAGATTGATATAATGTTTGATACCTTAGTTGATGTTTTAGATGATTATTTTGGAATGGACTTTACCTCTTTAATGAGTAAATATAATAGAAAGGGGTAATTATGAAAGTATTTGATAACTTCTTTGAGAAAATTTATGATAAAGATATCGCTCTTACAGGGATGACTGAAGAGCTTTTTGCCGTTTATGTAAATAAACTTTATGATAGTAAGAAAAATATTTTAATAGTTACTTCTAATTTAGTAGAATCTAATAGTTTATATAGAAGTATTAGTAATTATGTAGATAATGTATATTTGTTTCCAATGGATGACTTTTTAACTAGTGAAGCGATGGCGATTAGTCCTGATTTAATGGTTACTAGACTTGAAACATTAAAAGAAGTAAGTAGTGATAAACCTTCGATAGTTATTACTAACTTAATGGGATATTTAAGATATCTACCATTAAAAAAAGAATATTTAAAGAGTACTTTATCTTTAAAAGTAAATGATGAAATTAGTCCTAAAGAATTAGTTGAAAAACTTACTAATATAGGGTATGAGCGAACTACTTTAGTTACTAAGACAGGTGAAATTGGTGTTAGAGGGTTTGTTATAGATATTTTTCCATTGGGTGAATCTAATCCTATAAGATTAGAGTTTTTTGGCGATACAATAGATTCTATTAGATATTTTGATGGTAAGAGTCAGAAGTCTTTGAGTGAAATAAATAGTGTAGATATATATCCTTATACAGAAGTATTTTCTAATGATACTTTTATAGATGAAGAACAGAGAAGTACTAAATATTTAAGTGAATATGGTGATGTGACTAATATTGGTGGTTATTTAGATAATCATGTTACTATTTATAAAGATAAGAGTTCAATGTTAATAAATTATAAACAGATATGTACTGATATGTTAGAGTATAGGGAAGAGAAAGACATAGACTTTAAAGGTAGTTATATGTTTGATTTTAATGATATCTATGAAAATAATGCTCTACATTATTTAACTGTAGATAATTTAGATAAGTATTTAAAGGTTATTAATTTTAATAGTAAAGAACTTCCTTTATTTAATGATGATATAGAAGGTATTACTAAATATATTAGAGAAAAGTTATATGCTAATTATACTGTTATTGTTTGTTTAAAAGATTATCAGTTACATAGCTTTAGAAGTAAGATATCTTTACCTATAATGGATACAACTATGGAAGAGATTTGTCCTAATAAACTTAATTTAGTTTCATTTGGATTAGACAGTGGTTTTCAGTATAAAAATTATATTTTTTTAACGGGTAGAGAGTTATTTAAAAATAACGAGAAGGTTAAGAGATATAAGACTAAGTTTAAATATAATACAAAGATAACTGATTTAAATAAATTAGAGATAGGAGATTATGTTGTTCATCAAGTTCACGGTATTGGTATTTATAATGGGTTAAAGACTTTAGAACAGCAGGGTGTTTTGAAAGATTATATAGAAGTTTTATATCAGGGTAATGATAAGCTTTATATTCCAGTTGAGAAGATTGATATGCTTTATAAATATACTGGTAAAGAGGGTGTTCGTCCTACTATTTATAAACTTGGTGGTAAAGAGTGGGAGAAAGTAAAAACACGTGTTAAAAGTAAAGTCCAAGATATGGCTAATGACTTGTTAAGAGTACAAGCGGAAAGAGAAAGACAGAAGGGTTTTGCTTTTTCTCATGATAATGAACTACAAAAAGAATTTGAAGATGCTTTTCCTTATGTGGCAACAAATGATCAGTTACTTGCTACTAAACAGATAAAGGAAGATATGGAAAAAGTTTCTCCAATGGATAGATTATTAGTAGGAGATGTTGGCTTCGGTAAGACAGAAGTTGCTTTTAGGGCAGCCTTTAAAGCGATTATGGATAATAAGCAAGTATTACTTTTATGTCCTACAACAATTCTTTCTAGTCAACATTATAAGAATGCTCTTGAGAGATTTAACGATTTTCCTGTTAATATTGGTCTTTTAAATAGATTTACTAGTCCAAGAGAACGTAATAGAATCATTGAAGAATTAAGAGAAGGAACAATAGATTTTGTTATTGGTACTCATAGAATACTTAGTGATGATATTAGACCTAAAGATTTAGGATTATTAATTATTGATGAAGAGCAGAGATTTGGAGTTAAGCATAAAGAAAAATTAAAACAGTATAAGAGTACTGTTGATGTTTTAACTTTAACGGCTACACCAATTCCAAGAACTTTACAAATGTCTATTGCAGGTATTAGAAGTTTATCTTTAATAGAGACACCACCACGTGATAGATATCCTATTCAGACTTATGTTATTGGTTATAATAAACAACTTGTTAAAGAAGCGATTATGAAAGAGATGTCTCGTGACGGACAAGTATTTCTATTATTTAATAATGTCGAAAATATCGAACAAGAAGTAATGGAGATAGAGAATCTTGTTCCTAGTGCTAGAGTTATTTATGCTCACGGTAGGATGGATAAGACTAAGATTGAAGATGTAATGCAACAATTTATTGACCATGAGGCAGATGTTTTAGTATGTACGACAATAATTGAGACTGGTATTGATATTCCTAATGTTAATACTTTAATTATTTTAGATGCTGATAGATTTGGTCTTGCTCAGTTATATCAGATTAGAGGTAGAGTTGGTCGTAGTAATAAAATTGCTTACTGTTACTTAATGTATCAAGAACATAAAGTATTAACTGAGACTGCTGAAAAACGTTTAAAAGTTATTAAAGAGTTTACGGAGTTAGGTAGTGGTTTTTCTATTGCAACTCGTGATTTATCTATTAGAGGAGCAGGAGATATTTTAGGAAGTAAGCAAGCTGGTTTTATTGATAGTGTTGGTATTGACCTTTATTTAAAGATGCTTAATGAAGAAGTAGAACGTCTTAAAGGTAATGTTGTAGAGGAAGAACAAGAGGAAGAGACTAATAAAACATTACTTAATGTATCTACTCATATTAGTGATGACTATGTAACTGATGATGATCTTAAGATTATGATTCATAGAATGATCAATGAAATAGATAGTAAAGAAAAGCTTGAAGAAGTTAGAAGTGATTTAGAGGATAGATTTGGTAAACTTAATGAAGATATTATCATTTATATGTATGAAGAGTGGTTTGAGAAACTTGTTAAGCAAGTAGGTGTTACTAAAGTAAGTGAGACTAAAAACACTATTGAACTTTACTTTAATAGAGAATCTACTAGTAAGTTAAATACAGAAGATTTATTTATGAATGCTTATCAGATTACACCTATGTTTAGATTTAAGAGTAGAGAAAGTGATTTAACTATTATTTTAGATATTGTTAAATTAGAGAAGCATCCTATCTATTATTTAGTTGCTTTGTTATCTAGTATGATAAGTTAAGTTTTTATTTACAAAAAGAAGAGAATAGTGTATTATATGTGGCAAATGAAGGGAGAGAGGTTTTGTGAGAGAAAATACTTTTGATGTTCCGGCTTATAAGTTTTTTGCTTGGAAGATAAATGATGGGAGAAAATCTCATACATATGATGAGTATGAGTTATTAATTTCTAATAACAAAAGTATGATAGCTATTCCTTTTGAAAATATAGATGGATTAAAGGTTGAAGAGGTTCAGACTTTATTATCTACATCTGATATAGTTATTAGTGGGAGTTCATATTATAGTTTTAACTATGGTAACGGCAGGGTTTCTAATCATCTTGACAATGTAAATTGGTTTTATTTTGGTCCTAATTATCTTAATGAGCATAGAGAAGAAACTATTGATAAATTATTAGAAGAATTAATGGAAAGAGATTATATGTCAAAAGATGAATACACTAAAAGAATGTATAGATGTTTTTTTGAAAGATATCAAGATGGTAGTTATGAGAAAACTAAAGAAAGAGTTAAGAGATTAGAAATGCAAAGTAATAATAGATAATAATATTCTAATAGTGGGGCTTATGCTCTTTTTCTTTTGTCCTCTTGACTAAAACCTTTTATCTTCTTATACTTATTAGTAGAATTGGAGGCTATGAAAACTGTGGTTAAAGAGGATATTTTAAAACAGCATAAACAAATATTAATGACAGCAGGATTAGAACTTGCTACTAATAATACTAATTCTTTAATAGAAGATGATATTATTAATGGAGTTATAGAAGTACCACTTGAAGCGATGGATACAGTTAAACAAAGGGTTCTTAATATTGCTAAACATAATAATTTAATTTTAAATAGTGATAAATTTAATGAACTCTTAATTAGTTATAAAGATGACTTAAAAAAAGAATTTAGAAATATTTTTAAGAAAAGAATAAAATTAATAGAAGATAATTATTCTAAGTTTGATGATGATAAACCAATGGACTTAGTTAAAAATTTAAAGAAAGATTTAGTTAAGTTTAATAAAGAAGCGAAAAAAGAAGAGAAACAAGTTCTTACTAGTCTTGTTAAAGAGAAACTTGTAAGTAATTTAGATTTAATAGTTAAAGATGATAATACTACTTTTAAGAAAGATGCTACTAAGTTTTTACAAACTACTTATGTTAAACAAATATTAGAGACTGTTGATATGAAAATATTAGTTAAAGATACGATACTTCTTAATAGCTTGAAAGAACAGATAGAAAGATTTGTTTTTACGATGGAAAATTCTCATTTATTTGATTAAGTGAGAATTTTTTTGTGTCTTTAGTTAACTGGAAATAATTACCAGAGAAAAAAACTACTTCTTACGTATATAATATCAATAGATAGCATAATTATGATGGTATAAAATGGGCAGATAATGGAATAATACTACTGTAAAGGAAGGAGCATATATGAAAACAACAGGTGTAGTAAGAAGAGTTGATGATTTGGGAAGAATAGTTATTCCTAAAGATATTAGAAAGTCTCTTAGGATTAGAGACGGTGAGACTTTAGAGTTTTTTGTAGATAAAGAGACTATTAGTTTGAAGAAATTTTCTACTAGTGAAGATTTAAGTGATATGGCACAAGCTTTACTTGATACTATTCATAAGACAATTAGTAAGAATATATTTGTTACTGATAGAGATAAAGTAGTAGCAGGTACTGGTAAGTTAAAAAAAGAGTTTTATGGATTTAATATTTCTTCAAGATTAGAAGAATATTTATTTCAAACAGAGAGTTTAGTAAAAGGTACTAGTTTAGTAGAAGAGATTGTAGATAGTAAAAATAAAGGGGTGGAGTATAAATATATTCTTAGTCCAATACTTTCTGATAGTGAGACTATTGGTTTAGTTTTTATGGTTATTGAAGATAGTAAGGGTTTTACGGAAGAAGATGAACATATAATTCAGATAATTGCTAATTTTCTATCAAAATATCTTGAAGATTAATTTCTCTTGTGTTAGAATATCGTTATTAAAAGTTGTGATGAAGAGTCTTATAAATTCTAGTTATAGAGAGTTCTTGGTAGGTGGAAAAGAAACGAATGATTTTATAAGATATGGCTTCTGAACTTTCATATTGATATGTAAGTATGAACGTGCTAAGCGTTAATTAGAATGAGTGTACAAGATTTATTGTAAAGAAAGGTGGTACCACGGGTTAGCTCGTCCTTTTGATATGATAAATCTTTTTAATTTGAGGAGGAGATATTAATGGAAAAATATTATATTACAACTGCTATAAGTTATACTTCAGGAAAACCACATATTGGTAATACTTATGAAGTAGTACTTGCAGATGCTATTGCAAGGTATAAAAGAAGTAAAGGTTACGATGTTTATTTTCAAACTGGTACTGATGAACATGGGTTAAAAATAGAAACAAAAGCTCATGATGCTGGAGTTCTACCTCAAGAATTTGTTGATTCAGTTGCAAATGAAATAAAAAGAATTTGGGATTTGATGGATACTAGTTATGATAATTTTGTTAGAACTACTGATAAACATCATGAAGAGATTGTTCAAAAAATATTTAATAAATTATATGAACAAGGAGATATTTATAAAGGTGAATATGAAGGGTGGTACTGTACACCTTGTGAGTCTTTCTTTACTGATAGTCAATTAGTAGATGGTAAATGTCCTGATTGTGGAAGGGAAGTACAAAAACAAAAAGAAGAAGCTTATTTCTTTAAAATGAGTAAATATCAAGATAGATTATTAAAATATATTGAAGAACATGATGATTTTATAGAACCAGAGTCTCGTAAGAATGAAATGATTAATAACTTCTTAAAACCTGGTTTACAAGATTTATGTGTTACTAGAACTACTTTTAAATGGAGTATTCCTGTTACATTTGATCCTAAGCATGTTATCTATGTATGGATTGATGCTTTAACGAATTATATTACTTTTATTGGGTATGATCCTGATGGTAGTAGTGATTTGTTCAAAAAACTTTGGCCTGCTGACTTACATTTAATTGGTAAAGATATACTTCGTTTTCATACTATTTACTGGCCTATTATATTAATGGCTTTAGATTTACCTTTACCTAAGAAAATATTTGGTCATCCTTGGTTACTTACTGATAATGATAAGATGAGTAAAAGTAAAGGTAATGTTATTTATGCAGATGATTTAGTAGAGTTATTTGGTGTAGATGCTGTTAGATATTACTTACTTAAAGAGATTCCTTATGCTAATGATGGTAATTTAACTTATGAATTACTTATAGATGTAATAAATAGTGATCTTGCTAATACTTTAGGTAATTTAGTACAACGTACAATAAGTATGGCTAATAAGTATTTTGAAGGAGTTGTTACTAATAAAGAATGTCATGAAGATATAGATAGTGATTTTATTGATAAAATTAATAGTTTAAGTAGTAATATAGATAAAGCGATGGATAAGTTAGCAGTATCTGATGCTATTAATTCAATTTTAGAACTATTAAGAGCTAGTAATAAGTATATTGATGAAACTACTCCTTGGATTCTTGCTAAAGATGAAGCTAGTAAAGACAGATTAGAGACTGTTTTATATAATTTGCTTGAATCTATTAGAGTATGTTCTATTAATCTATCTTTTGCAATACCTTCTACATCTAAAGAGATTTTAAGACAGATTAATAATATTAGAGAAGAAAATAGCTATCTAAAAGATAATAAATATGAAGTAGGAACTCCTAGTGTATTATTCCAAAGAATAGATAAAGATAAGTTCTTTAGTGTTCATGATCTGTAAAATTTAGGTGTAAACTAAAAAATAAATAGGGTAATTTTTAAAATTATCCTAATTTTTGTGTTATAGTTGAGAGGTAGTGCTTTACGTAGTAACAAGTAGTATTTGTAG
The DNA here is from genome assembly GCA_949286645.1 of uncultured bacterium. Taxonomy (GTDB): domain Bacteria; phylum Bacillota_I; class Bacilli_A; order RF39; family UBA660; genus Onthousia. The sequence continues at coordinate 2,924 of CASEDN010000096.1, read as the reverse complement.
TCGTAGGAAAGGGCGAAATTTATGACTAAAAAACGAAAGTTAGAAATTGATCAAGTAGCATTAGTAGTTCTTTATGTAGTTTTGGTAGTCATGGTTATTTTAGGACATAATATATTAGATATTGGCTATTTAATTATCTTAACAATTTATTTAATAAGAATATTTTTATGTCGCAGAAGTAAAAAATCTTGTAAACAGTAAATTGCTGTTTAGAAGATTTCTTTTTTTGATATAATGTATTTAAGGAAGTGATGTTTTATGTTTATAGATACCCACTGTCATTTAAGTAGAGAAGATTATGATAATATAGATAAAATTATTGTAGATAATAAAAAAGCTTTAGTAGATAAAATAGTTGTATCAGGTTGTAGTAGGGGAAGTATAGATGAAGTGATGGACTTAAAAGATAAGTATGAAATGGTTTATGTTACGATAGGATATCATCCAGAGTATGCTGATACTATTACTGAATCTGATTTAGACTATTTAAAGAGTTTATTTGGCGAGAAAAAAGTTGTTGGTATCGGAGAGATAGGACTTGATTATCACTATACTAAAGAAAATAGAGATAAACAGATATGGTTGTTTGAAGAACAATTAAAAATTGCTGAATTTTTTAATCTTCCTGTTGTAATACATTCTAGAGATGCAACTATGGATACTATTAATACTTTAAAGAAATATAAAGTAAAGGGAATAATTCATTGTTTTAGCGGAAGTTTAGAGACTGCTAACATTTATATAAACATGGGATTCTTATTAGGAATAGGTGGAGTTGTTACTTTTAAAAACTCTAAATTAAAAGATGTAGTTAAAGACGTGCCTTTAGAATCCATTGTATTTGAGACTGATAGTCCTTATCTTACTCCTGTTCCATATAGAGGAAAAGTTAATTCTTCTAAGTATTTAGAGTTTATTGCTAGGTTTATTGCTGATATAAAAAATATTAGTGTGGAAGAATTAGCAGAAATTACCAGTAGAAATGCCTCAAGTTTATTTGACTTTAATAGATAACAATGCTAGTATTATCTTAAGTGGAAAATGAGGTAAAAAGATGGGTAAAAAGTTTTTAAAATATTTTAGTTTTGTAATTATTGTCTTTGCTTTAGCTTTTGTTGTATTATCTGGTAATAATAAGACTGTAGTAATGACTTCTAATATAAATAGTGTAAAGAGTTTGCAAGCAGTTCATATTGTTAATAAATATAATTCTATTAAAGAGATGGAGAAAGCTAAGGAGCCTACTTTATATGATAGTTTTTATGATGCAATTAGTATGGCTAGTAGTAGTCCTGTAGCTTTTATGGGAAAGCTTACAGCTTATGGACCTGACTGTCCTGGTTGTTCTGGTAATAGTGCTTGTCCTCCTAGACAAAATTTTAAGAATGGAAACATTTACTTTGAAGATCAAGTTTATGGAAAGGTGAGAGTAGTTGCTGCAGATAGATCTATTCCATGTGGTAGTATTGTTAGGATAAGTGGAATCAATATATATAGCGAACCTATTATTGCTATTGTTATGGATAGAGGTGGAGCGGTTACTGGTAACCACATGGATTTATTATTTACAAGTCAGTCTAATTTAGAAGGTTTTGCTACTAGTAGTAATATAAAATTTGAAATAATAAGATATGGATGGTAATATAGTGTCTAATATTGAAGTTTTATTATTATTTTGTAAAAAACATTGCTTTTAGAATTGAATTTATGCTATAGTTATATTGTAGAAGGAGGGTAGACAAGGAGATGAAAGATAACAATAATAATTCTAGACAAGTATTATTATCTGTGCTTGGTGTAGCTATTTTAGTTGTAGCAGTGGTAGGAGTTTCATTTGCAGCTTTTAGTTATACTGGAGAGGGTGGAAAAGAAAATATTATCACTACTGGTACTATCTCAATGGAATATACTGAGGGTGAGAACTCTATTAATTTAACAGATGCACTACCTATGACAGATGAATTAGGTAAAAGTTTAAGTGAAGTAAATCAATATTTTGATTTTACAGTAAATGGAACTATTACTGGTACTGCTACAATTAATTATGCTGTTACTGCTGAAAAAGATGGTGAAAGCACTTTACCAGATACAGGAGTTAAGGTATATTTAACTGATATGGATGGTAGTGCTGATAGTCAAATATTAGCACCTACTAAAGTTAGTGAGTTACCTACAACTAATGGTGCTGAGGAATCAGGAGCACCAGCAGGTCAATATTTACTTACAACAGGAACATTTAATGCATCAAGTTCACATGCTTATCGTTTGAGAATGTGGGTTTCTGATGATTATTCAGTTTCAGGAACTTCTCAAGTATATAAGTTGAGAGTAAATGTATACGGTGCAGCAGCAGCTCAAACTCAATAATTATATTGAAGTGTCAGAAATCTGACACTTTTTCTTTTTCTAAAAAATTGTAATTTAGTATTTAAAATAACATTTTTCTTTTCTTGCTAAACTTTAATAGATATGTTATATTTTTATTATAGGAGGCTTTTATGAAGAAAGAAAATAATAATAATTCTAAATCGATTAGTTTAATTATACTTTGTATTATTATTTTAGTTTTAGCTGTAATTGGTGTAAGTTATGCTGCTGTTTTTTACTCTAAAACTGGAGAAAAAATTAATAGAGTTACGACTGGTACTATGACTATGAGTTATAGTGAAACTACAAATGGAATTAATTTAACTAATGCATATCCTACAGCTGATGATGTAGGAAAAGTTTTAAATGATGAGAATCAATACTTTGATTTTACTGTTAGTGCAACAATGGGTGTCAATGTTATAATTGATTATGTTATTACAGCTATAAAAGAACCTGAAAGTACTTTGCCAGATAATGCTGTTAAAGTATATTTAACTAATGTGACTAGTGGAACTGAACATCAAGAATTGGCTCCTACTAAAATATCAGATTTA
>CASEDN010000095.1 GCA_949286645.1 uncultured bacterium | reverse complement strand
TAATTCGTTAATATCTCCAACTTCTTTTGGTAACTTATCTTCTTTATAATAACTATAAGCAGCATCTTCCATAGCTTTTAGATTCTCACTAAATACTTTATCATAGTTAGAATTACTACTTTTAGTGGTTTTATTATTAGGTGTTGTAACTTTAGTAGCAATATATATTACTAATATTAAAAATATTATAACTACAATGGCTTTTAATAAAATATCCCTTAATGGAAACCTACCTCTTTGGTTTTCTTCTGTATACATAACACAAAGCCCCCTCTCTTTAAGTTGGACATATTATAACATATTCTTTATTAATTGTCAAATTTCAATGTTACTAGAGTACAACCGGGATTCATATAGTCCAATTTGTATTCTAACACTCTTTTATCTTTTTTTAAATAGTCACTAACTGTTTTTGATAATATATTTTTTCCTATACCATGAATAATAACAATATGTTTTTGTTTTAATTTATAAGAATCATCAATAAATTCTTTAACTTTAAAAATAGCATAAATTCTATCCATGCCATGCAAATCAATACTGGGATAACTAGATAGTATCAATTAAATTCCTTCTTTCTAGAACAGCATTTAGTTTTGGCATTGAATAACGTCCTCCTACTCTTAGAGTGGATAAAGCTGCAGTTAAATTAGCAAGACGACAAGTATCTAAAAGTGAATAGTTATGAGTAATAAAATAAGTAAATGCCCCATGAAAAATATCTCCTGCTCCAGTTGTATCTCGTGATTTAACTTTAACACTAGGGATTAGTTTATATTCAGTTCCTATTTTAGTAAAACATCCCTTATCTTCCAAAGTAATAATAACAGTGTTGTGAAAATCACTAGTTAGTTTATCATGGATTTTAATTAAACTATCAAGACTTCCATCATATTCTATTTTAGTATAATCTATGGCAAAATTTTTAGAGCAGACAAGATAATCTACTAAAGGACACAAATTAACAGTACTAGGTTTAAAACTACCTGCATCTATTATTTTAATAGCAGATTTATTATTAAGAAGCACATTCTTACTCATTTCTTCTTCTTCGCCATCCACTAATATAACATCATATTTGTTATTATTAGGTATACTACATTTATATATGGTATCATCTTGACTTGTTAATATTGTTCTAGATGTGTTTGTAGTATTAGCAATAATAAAACTTAAATTGGTATTTAAAGAATCAATGAGTTCTAAGAAGGTAGTATCAACTCCAACAGTATTAAATTCGGCTTTTATCATTTTACCGTAGTAATCATTGCCTACTACTCCTTGAAAAGATACATCGCAACCCCATAAAGCAAGTAAATAACCAGCATTACTAGCAGGTCCTCCACCACAGTCTATGTGTTTACCAACACGTTTTTTAGTGTTTTCTATAGGAAAGTTATCAACACTAAAAGTAATATCATAAGAAGCATGACCAATCGTTAAATATTTCATATAATCACCATTCTAATTATAACAAGTATTTTGCAAAAAATACATAAAAATATAAGACTATAGTGTAAATATTTGTTATAATAAAAAGAAGGGAAGTAATGTATATGAAAAAAAAGAAACAAAAAAAAGAAAATAAGAAATTAACAAAAAAACAAATCATAATTCTTATAGTTGTTACAATCGTATTAGGAAGTTTATGTTATATTATAGCAACAGAAATTACTAAGTCTATAATAGACCATAAAACTATGGAAGAAAAAAGAAAGAATGAAGATTTTAGTGACTTAACAGAACCTGATACTATAAATAACATGACTTTAGAGGAATTTATTAATAATTATAATGAGATAAGTAATGATGACATTAGTTTAGATGGTATAAATGATAATAAAATTGTTATAAATGATATAGAAATAGAATTTGATCTTAATGATAATAATATAAACATTATAAGTATCAAATTTAATAAGAAGAAGCAAGCTAAAGAATTAATTAATGACATAATAATAGCAAATAATACTAATATTACAGAAGAAACTACTACACTTATTTATGATAGAGTATTTGAAACTTTAGGAAATACAGAAGATGAAACTACTAAAACTTCGGAATTCTTTCAATATCAAGGATTAGAGTTCAGTTTAAAAGAGTTTAAAGATAATAATTATAAGTACAGTTTTAGAGTAGGAAGAATAATTGAGTAAGAGACTGTTATGAAATTACTAACAGTCTTTTTTAGTGAAATAAAAAGACTTGAGGGTGTAATTTATCAACTTGTCTTATTATGCTACATAAATAGAATCGGTTATTAAGGGTAATTAACTATCATCAAATACAAATAAAAACAATAACAAAAGTTATTGTCTTATGCACGAGATACATATTTACCATCTTTAGTACTAACTAAGATATCTTCATCTTGCTTAATAAATAATGGTACCTGAATAGTCATACCTGTTTCAAGTTCAGCATTTTTCATAGCCCCGCTTGATGTATTGCCTTTAACAGCATCTTCTGTTTTAGTTACTTTCATAACTACTTTATCAGGTAATGATAATCCTAACATTTCACCTTCAAAGAAAGTAATTTCAACCTCTAAGTTTTCTTTTAAGTATTTAGCATCATCACCAATAACACTCTTATCAAGTTCTATTTGTTCATAATCTGACATACTCATAAAATAATAAGTATCTCCCATAGAATATAAGAATTGCATTGTCTTCTTAGAAATATGAGCAGTTTCTACTTTAACTCCTGCATTAAATGTTTTCTCTACAATAGAACCTGTTCTTAAGTTTTTCATCTTAGCTTTTACTATAGCAGCACCTTTACCTGGTTTAACATGTTGACTTTCAATTATAGTATAGATTCCTCCCTCAAATTGAATAGTCATACCTGGTTTAAAATCATTTGAATTAACCATTTTACTTACTCCTTTCTTATAGACTTAAAACAGCCATTAAATGACTGTTATATTACTATTTCTTCTCTTTATGAGTTGTGTGTTTACCACAGAATTTACAATATTTACTAATTTCCATTCTTCCTGGAGTATTATTTACATTTTTTTCTTCTCTATAATTCTCATTTCCACAAACTGAGCATACAAAAGTCTTCTTTTGTCTATGTCCTAATTTTTTTGCCATGCGTTTTCCCTCCTTTTTTCTTTAGTAATTTTATCAAAGATTTTAAAATCTAGCAACTATTTATTTAATTCTTTTAATAATTCAATAGTTTTTCTCATCTCTTGATCATACTGAACCATCTCAATACCACCAAATTCATTTAAGAAGTCATCTAGTTCCATTTGGTAACGTTCAGCAAGTCTTTTAGCTTCTTCCATCGCTTCATCTTCACTTACTTCAATCTTTTCCATATTCATAATTTCTTCAAGCATTAAGCGATATAAAACATTTTGATAAGCTTCTTTTTCTAATTGTTCTTTTAAATCTTTCTCAGTAGATTTAGTAACTTGATAATATAAATCTAAACTAATTCCTTGCATAGCCATTTGTTGTTCTGTTCTTCTAAGTAATCTATCTGTTTCATCATCTACCATTTCTTCTGGAATATCAACTTCTACATTCTTAGATACTTCTTCAAGTAGTTTATCAATATATTTATTTTCTTCTTCCATATCTTTATTAGCTTTTATATTAGCTTCTATTT
>CASEDN010000094.1 GCA_949286645.1 uncultured bacterium | reverse complement strand
GATGCTTATCTTACTAAGTTTAGATTTATTAATAAAATAAAAAAGAATGGAGTGTTCCTTCTTAATAGTAGTAAAACTGATGATGAGATTATCTCTATGATAAGCGGTGAAGATAAGAAATATATCTTAGATAATAATATTAAAGTTTATGTAACTAATGCTCATAAAGTTGCTAAGAAAGAAGGACTAGGTAATAAGATAAGTGCAATTATGGAAGCTTTAATCTTTAAATTTGGTCATATTTTAGATAGTGATTATGCCATTAAGAAGTTAAAGGATAATCTTGATGATAGATTTAAACTTAAAGGAAATAATCTAGCTGAGAAAAATAAAAATGCTGTTGATAATGCTATTAATACAACCCACTTACTTAAGATAGATGAAAATAGTGATGACTATGTAGAGGTAAGTGAAATTAGTTCTAGCTTGTTTGACATTATCGATAAAAGAGAAGGAGATAGCCTACCTGTTAGTGCTTTCTTAGATAGACCTGATGGTACTGTTGATGGAGGCTTATCTCGACTTGAGAAACGTGATATTAGTGAAGTTGTACCTAAATATAAAAGTGAAAACTGTATTAGTTGTAACTTATGTTCTCTAGTTTGTCCTCATGCTGTTATTAGACCAATGTTATTAGATGAAGAAGAAGTGGAGAAAGCTCCTAATAGTTTAAATGATAAACTACTTGATAGTCATTTAAAAGATAATTTAAAGTTTACTATTGCCGTTAGTTATAAAGATTGTACTGGTTGTGGATTATGTGCTAATATTTGTCCTGGTAAGAAGGGTGCTAAGGCACTTGAGATGGTAAGAAAAGAAAGCATTGTTAATGATATTACTTTAAAAGAAACTGAATACTTATTTAATGAGATATCAGAAAAAGATGTAATGAGTGTTAGTACTGTTAAAGGTAGTCAGTTTAAAACTCCTAGATTTGAGTTTAGTGGGGCATGTGCTGGATGTGGCGAGACTCCATACTTGAAGTTATTAACTCAACTATTTGGAGATAGACTTGTAATTGCTAATGCAACAGGATGTTCTTCTATTTATGGTGCATCTAGTCCATCTACTCCATATAGTGTTCCATGGGCTAACTCTTTATTTGAAGATAATGCTGAATTTGGTTTTGGTATGAAGATTGCTGATGAAGTTAAGAAAGGACAGTTAAAAAATATAATAAATGAAAATATTTCTAAAGTAGATGAAGAAGAAAAAGATATCTATTTAGACTATGTTAATGATATTAATGTCGATACTGCTAAAGCTTTACTTTCTGTTATTCCCCATACAAAGATTAAGCCTTTAAAATCTCTAAAGAAATATATTATGCCTATATCTTTATGGGCTGTAGGAGGAGATGGTTGGGCTTATGATATAGGATATAACGGAATAGACCATGTTCTAAATAGTGGAGAAAATGTTAATATCTTAGTTCTTGATACTGAGGTTTATTCTAATACTGGTGGTCAAGCTAGTAAATCTAGTAGAATGGGAGCAGTTGCAAAATTTGCTTCATCTGGTAAAAAGACTGCTAAGAAAGATCTTTTGAAAATAGCTTTAACTAATCCTAATGTTTATGTAGGGGCAATATCTCTTGGCGCTAACCCCGCCGCTACAGTTAAAGTAATGCTAGAAGCAGAAAAATATAATGGACCAAGTATAATAGTTGCATACTCTCCTTGTATCGCTTGGGGTATTTTAAAAGGAATGAGTAACTCTATTGATGAAGAGAAGAAAGCTACAAGTAGTGGATACTTCCCAATATTTCATTATAATCCAGATACTAAAGAGTTTAAGATGGATGGAAAGAGTGATTTTAATAAATATCAAGAGTACTTAACAGGAGAAGATAGATATAAATCATTAAAAATTATAAATAGCGAAGAAGCAGATGACTTGCTTCAAGAAAATGAATATAATGCTAAAGAAAGTTATGAGTACTATGAAATTTTAACTAATAAAAATAAGGAGTAGTTATGAAAGAGTTAGTATATCCTAATCATTTAGGAATTATTATGGATGGAAATGGTAGATGGGCAAAAGAAAAGGGACTTAATAGAAGTGCAGGTCATAAAGCAGGTGCTGATAATCTTATTAATCTTCTTGATTATATTTATAATAATACTTCTATTAAAGTTGTTTCTTTATATGCCTTTTCTACTGAGAATTTTAAGCGGGAAAAAAAAGAAGTTGATTACTTAATGAAACTATTTGTAACATTGTTTAATACTAAACTAGAACCTATAAAGAAAAATAATGTTAAAGTAGTATTTTCTGGAAGAAGGGAAAATCTTCCTAAGAGTGTCTTAGATAGTATGGATAAAACAACTAATGATACTAAGGATAATGCTAAGGGTATTTTAAATATTTGTCTTAATTATGGTGGTGACTATGAGATAGTTGATATGACTAAGAAAATTGCTAGACAAGTATTAGATGGTTCTCTAAATTTAGAAGATATTACTAAAGAAGCTGTAAGTAAAAATTTATATCAAGATTTACCACCACTTGACTTTGTTATTAGAACGAGTGGAGAGATGCGAATAAGTAATTTTATGATATATCAGTCAAGTTATGCTGAATATGATTTTCCAGATACTTATTTTCCTGATTTTAATAGTAAGTGTTTAGAAGAATCTTTAGATAATTATCGAAAACGTGATAGAAGATTTGGTAATGCTAAATAAAAAAGCTCACATCGTATGATGTGAACTTTTTGTTAATTTATTCTTGTAATTGAGAATGATGCAGAGTAGCGATCATTTGGTACTAGTTGGAAGTCTGTGTTAGAAGTGTTAACGAATCTAAATTTATCATTGGCATTTGCAGCGAATAAGGCATTACCACTAATTGTTCCTGTATCACAACAAGAAAGTCTATTGTGAGTAGATGAGTGAGCGATAAGGTTAAATCCAGGTGTAGTTTGATGTAATTCAATACCTAAAGCAATAGGTTCACATTCTGTGTTAGTATTTTTACTTCTAACATTGAACCACCAGTTAATTAGATATTGTTCAGTTTGTGGTACCATGAATTCACCTGATGTAGGATCGTAAGTAATACCATTTGTTAAGTTAATTATACTAGGTTTAATAGCTTCATTTATAGGTACAACAGCATTGTTTTCATCATGAACCATAGCAGCGGCATTGAATGATCCACCTGATGGACCTGTTGCTCCTGTAGCCCCAGTAGGACCTGTCATCCCAGTCGCCCCTGTTGGCCCAGTAGGACCTGTCATCCCAGTCGCCCCTGTTGGCCCAGTAGGTCCTGTCATCCCAGTCGCCCCCTGTTGGCCCAGTTGGTCCTCTATCTCCAGTTCTACCAGTAGGTCCAGTAGGACCAGCACAATCATTACATAAACACTTAACAACTTCACATAAACAACAATCATCGCAATCTTTACATTTATCATCAAAATCTTCTCTATTCATAATTTTTCTCCTTTCATTATTAAAATATGAAAGAGAATGACTTTTGTATTGACTATTGTCATGCTTAAAAACAAAAATAGAGACTGCACCCCCTGAAGGGCAGTCTCCTAAAAAAGAATAAAAAGGGGTTGGCTAGTGTGATACTAGCGACCAATTCGCCTAATTCCGAATTGGTGCTTTTTATAATAATCATTTGTAGTCATTTTGTCAACACTTTTTTGAAAAAAAGTTTACTATTTTTTTAAGAAGTTTATACTTAAAGTAGAGGAGAAAGAATATGAGGTATTTAAATAAGAAAAATAGAAGAAAAACCGGATAGTATTAAAGAAAATTTAATTGAAACACAACCTAAAATAAAAATAAGAAAGATTGCTAACAAAAACAGAAGTTAAATTTCAGCTCCTGTTTTGTATTTGTTCACTACTATTAATATTAGCAATTTGACTTGTTATAATATAAATAAAATTAAATATGTCTTGATATTCGGCATAGATTAAATCAAATACTTCCATTCTATTAACTTGATCTATCATAATAAGTTTATTTTCCTTAACCCTATCTCTTATATTAAAATCATCTAAAAGAGTAGTATCAATATCATAAAAATCTACATCAACATACCAGTTGTCTCTACTGTTTTCAGTTACTCTAATACCAATAGGATAAGAGTTATCAGTAGATTTTAAATATTCAACTATTTCTTTGTTTTCACTTTCTAAATAAATATTAATACTATTAGAATAGCTTCTTATCATATTTAAAACTAAATCTGTAAATAAAGCATTATTTTCTTTTTGGTCTGCAAGTTCTAATATTAAATATTTATTAGTATTTTGGAATATATAAAGAATTTGTCTCAATGTAACTATCTGTTGTTTTTGAACATTACTACCTACATTAAAAAGTAAAAAATCTTTTAAAGTATAATCATCTATTTCATTAAGTCCTTTAGTATAGAGTTCTACTATATCATCACTTAAAGTAATAATTTCCTTGTCTTTAGTTAAATAAAGTTTAAATTTAAACCCATCAATATATGGAGCTTTAAACCCTAAATAGATAGCATCTAATGTATTATTAGCGACGTTTTTAGTAGAAGCACCACCATTTGCAATTACTTTCATAATTTCCTCCCTTTATTAAAATTTTATGATATATTTTCTTTTAAAATTCTAAAAAATATGCTATAATATGAGACAGAAAAAGAGGTGGTTTATTGTGGCATTAAAAGATATAAAAGGTGTAGGACCTAGAGCTTTAACACTTCTTTCTAAGATAGGGATAAATGCAGTAGATGATTTAGTTACACATTATCCTTTTAGATATGAATTTTTAGTTAGAGGCAATTTAGAAGAGACAAATGATGGAGATCATATAATTATAGATGGTAAGATAGAAAGTAGTCCTATATTAGTTAGATTTAAGGCAGGACTTAATAAGATGAATTTTAGATTAGTAACAGCTAGTGGAGTTGTAGGAGTATCAATATTTAATAGAGCATTTTTAAAAAGTCAACTTACTGTTGGTACTACTGTTACTGTAATAGGTAAACTTGATAAGCCTAAAAACGTTATAACAGCATCAGAAATAAAGATGGAGTCACTTTCTAATAAGGTAAAAATAGAACCAGTTTATCATTTAACTAGTGGTTTGACTAATAAGAATATGGCTTTATATATTAATATGGCACTACTTAGTCAAAGTAAAGAAATACACGATAGTATACCTTTAAAATATCAAGAGAAGTATAACTTTTCTAATAAGAGAATGGCTTTAAATATAGTGCATAATCCTCCTAGTAAGGAAAAATTAAAAGAAGCGATGATAAGACTTAAGTATGAAGAGTTATTTGAGTTTATGTTTAAGATTAACTATTTAAAAGAAGAGAATAAGAAAGCGAATAGTGGAATTGAAAGAGATATAGATGAATCTAAGGTAAATGATTTTATTTCGCATCTTCCATATGAACTTACTAAAGATCAAAATACTGCTGTTAACACAATTATTAAAGATTTAAAGAGTAAGAGTAGAATGAATAGATTATTACAAGGTGATGTTGGTAGTGGTAAGACTATAGTTTCTTTTATAGCAATGTATGCAAATTATTTAAGTGGATATCAGAGTGCTTTAATGGCACCTACTGAGATACTTGCAACACAACATTTTAGTAATCTAAAAGATATCTTTGCTAACTATAACTTAAATATGGCTTTACTTACAGGATCAACTCCTAAAAAGGAAAAAGATTTAATCTATGAAGAGTTAAAAAATGGTGATATTGATATAATTGTTGGAACTCATGCCTTAATTCAAGAAGATGTTACTTATCATAATCTTGGTTTAGTTATTACAGATGAACAACATAGATTTGGAGTTAATCAAAGAGCTAATTTACAGAATAAAGGACAAAAGCCTGATACTTTATATATGAGTGCAACACCTATTCCTAGAACTTATGCTTTAACTATTTATGGAGATATGGATGTATCCACTATTAAGACAAGACCTAAGGGTAGAAAGAAAATTAAAACTGTTGTTAAGAATAATAAAGAAATTAAAGATGTCTTAGAAATGATGTATGAAGAGTTAAAAGAAGGTCATCAGATATACGTTATCGCACCACTTATTGAAGAGAGTGAAAACAGTGATTTAACTAATGTAAATGATTTAAAAGAAAAGATGACTCTTGCTTTCGGTAGTAAATATAAAATAGATTTAGTACACGGTAAAATGGCTAGTGCTGCTAAAGAGTTAATTATGAATGAGTTTTTACAAAATAAAGTACAGATTCTAATTAGTACAACAGTTATCGAAGTAGGAGTAGATGTTCCTAATGCTACGATGATGGTAATATTTAATGCTGAAAGATTTGGTTTATCTACACTTCATCAGTTAAGAGGAAGAGTAGGAAGAAGTGAATTACAGTCTAGTTGTATTTTAATTAGTGATAACGATACTAAAAGACTTGAGATAATGGAAAGTACTAATGATGGTTTTGAAATTAGTGAAGAAGACTTTAAACTAAGAGGCCACGGAGATTTATTTGGAACTAAGCAAAGTGGTGATATGACTTTCAAGATAGCAGATTTAAAAGCAGATTACAAAATATTGTTACAAGCTAGAGAAGACTCACTAGAATACTTACTAGATAAAGAAAACGATGCTAATAAACTTAGACTAATTAATACTATTATACATAGCTAGTTGTAAAATTTTTATAAAATTTTTAAAATCAAATTGACAAGTTGGAAATTTTTAGATATGATTAATGTACATGATAAGTATTTTGCTTATCATGGTGATATAGTCCACGATCTAAGTGTGGATTTATATTCAACCGAACCCCCTGAAGACGGACTTATGTCCGTCGCTTTTTGTTTGTATCAAAGTGTTTGCAACCTTTAAAATATATTTTAGGTACCAAACTAGGTATTGAAAGATTTGAAAATGTTTTTTTATTTTCAAAAAAATAATAAGTCTTTTCCCAATGGGGAAGAAGGTAGTACCCATTTCTATAAAATTAAGATTGTTAGAAGTAATGGAAATGTATAACACCAAAGAACTTGATATAATTTACTATTATAATGGAAAGCTCCAATCCCATAAATATTTTAGATAATGATTTATTTCACATTTTATAAAGAAAAGTATGCTTAAATGATATGATAAAAAAACTTTTTATGATATAATTAAACATATATATATGTTTACAAGAGGAGGTAAAAATGAAAACTAGAAAACCATTTATTAAATGGGCTGGTGGTAAAGAAAAGGAGTTACCAATTATATTAAAAAATTTGCCTTCAAGTTTTAAAAGATATATTGAACCATTCGTTGGGGGTGGAGCTGTATATTTAAACATTAATTGTGAAAAATCATTAATTAATGATAAATCGAATGAATTAATGTTATTATATAAATTAATAAAGGAAAATAATAAAGATTTTATTAGAAGTTTGAATGAAATAAATAAAAATTGGATTTCATTGCAAGAGTTGGTTGAACATAATTCTACTGAATTAACTAAGATATATAATCAAATAAAAAAAGACGATAAAATAGCAGAAAAATTAGTCGATAAATTTATTGATAAACACTCAAGTGAGTTAAATAATTTATTAAAAGATGATTTTGATATCAATTTATATAATTTTATTAAAGAAATAAAAAAGAATTTAATTTCAAAATTTAAAAGAATGAAAAAAATTGAAACTCAAAGAAATAAAATGAGCATTTCAGATGTTATGGATAATATAGAATGTGCTTTTAAAAGTGCATATTATATGTATTTTAGATATTTATATAATAATAAAAATAAATTAAAATTAAGTGATGAGTTCTATTGTGCAGTATTTTATTTTGTTAGAGATTACTGTTATGCATCAATGTTTAGATATAATGCAAATGGAGAATTTAATGTTCCTTATGGTGGTATAAGTTACAATAGAAAAGATTTTTCTAAAAAGATTGAATATGTCACTTCCAATGAACTAAGAAATTATATGAAAACAACTGAATTGTATTGTTTAGATTTTGAAAACTTTTGTAATAAAATAAAATTAACAGATACAGACTTTATGTTTTTAGATCCACCTTATGATACAGAATTTTCTACATACGCACAAAATAATTTTGATAAAAATGATCAAGTGAGATTAGCTAACTATTTAAAAAGTACAAAGGCTAAATTTATGCTTATAATAAAAAATACTGATTTCATATACACTTTGTATAAAGATAGTGGATTTTATATAAAAAAGTTTGATAAAAAATATTTGGTAAGTTTTATGAATAGAAATGACAAAGACGTTGAGCATTTACTAATTACAAACTATAGCTTAGAAGGTGATAATAATGGAACAAATGAAAGAAAAAAAGATTAGAAAAGCAGTTGACAACAGAATAAAAGAATTTGCAAAGAACTTAGAAACTAGATATATAAAAGAATTGCATGATCCAAACGGAGTAATTAATTCAAAAAAGAAAAACGTTTTTATTAAACCTTTGGGTGATGAATTTATTTTTAATTCTGCTTTTTGCAGGTCATTTGATTCTAGTTTTGGTAATGTTTTAGAAGCGTTAGCTAATGATGTGGCAAGTGTTTCATTCCATGTGATAACTGATAAAATATCATCTTTTTTACTTCCACAACAAACGCAACATATTGATTATATAATGGCCGATTATGAAAAGCATGCGAAAGTCCCAGAAATAAGTGATTATTCGAATTTTGATGCATTTATTCCTAGCAATACATCGAGTTATGTAAAAAGTCATGTCACGGATAATCACTTTTATAACCCGAGAACGAAAGAACATTATATTATTGAATTAAAAGCTGGAGGGGATTTAGACAATAAGAAAGCTAAAAGTGAAAAAATGGAACTGCTTAAGGAATATTTTATATTAAAAAATGAATTAGTAGGGACAGATGAAAGGGTTAAAATATTTTTAGCAACAGCATATAACAAAGATGGAGAGGAAAATGAGTGGAGACAGGAAAGAGTTAAGCAATATTTTGCAGAAGACGAGTTATTAATTGGTAAAAATTATTGGAATTTTGTTTGTGATGATGAACATGGGTTTGAAGTTGTGTATGACCAATATCAGAAAAGTTGTATTTATATATTGGAAGCATTAGAAAGAATAAAAAAAATATATTTTGAAAATTAATATTTAAAATTATAAAAGAATTAAAAAAGCGCTAGTACAGGCTTATTATTTTAAGGGTTCTTTGTCAAATAGTGTTGGTAGACAATAATTTGATACAAGGAATTGATAATATAAGGGATGATTTTTATCATTCTTTTATAATGTCAGAAATTAGGAATATTCTGGCAATGAAATGATCATATTTTCTATAACCAAAAACAATTTTTTTAAACATTTAATTAAACTATTTTTACCTTTAGTATCATTAGTAGCCTTAAACTCATCCCAGTTCATACATGATGGTAAATGTTCGTGCCTTAAAACGGTATGATCGGCAAGAAAAGTATTATGACAATGTTTAAAAAGAATCTTTGTTTATGAAGGATTAATAAGGAAAGACAGTTGGAAATTTTAGGAATTTTAATTTTATCTTATTTTAAATTGCAAGAGTTTGTAAATATAATTGTGTAATAAAAACATTTCGTGATAAAATAGAAGAAATGAAATGGCTTTTTATGAAAGCACAATAAAAAAATAATATTACTTAATAAAAATATTAGAACAGCAATGCGGAGGTGAGAAAATTGAGAATAATTGCTAAATAAGTTAGGCATAAACTTTTATTATGCCAGAAAGGAAGGCATAATGTTAGAAATAAGAAACTTAACTATATTAGTAAATGGTAGATATATAATTAAAGACTTATCTTTAACTTTAAATAAAGGAGATAAGTTGGCGATTATTGGTGAAGAAGGTAATGGTAAATCTACGTTACTTAAAACTATTCTTTCTATGTGTGATTATGGAGAGACAGGAGGAACTATTAATTTAAAAGGAAATAGAATTGGATATTTAGAACAAGTAATTAGTGAAGATAATTTAAATAAAAAAGTATATGATTATCTATTTAATAGTGAAGAAGACTATTATAATAAAATAAGTGAACTTTATAAGTATTTAGAACTATTTAATTTAGAAAATGAAATATTAGAACAAAGAATAATGTCTTTATCAGGTGGAGAGAAGGTAAAAGTAAATATATTAAAATTATTACTAGAAGAATTTGATATTTTATTTTTAGATGAGCCTACTAATGATTTAGATATAGAAACTTTAGAGTGGTTAGAGAAATTTATTAATAGTACTTCAAAACCTATTGTTTATGTTTCTCATGATGAGAGATTACTTTCTAATACTGCTAATATGATATTACATTTAGAACAGATAAAAGGTAAAACAGATTGTAGATATACTCTTTTAAAGATTGATTATGATACTTATGTTTCTAAAAGACTTAGGATGATAGATAAACAAAGACAAGTAGCAAAAAATGAGAAAAGAGATTTTGTTAAGAAACAAGAAAAATTAAGACAAGTTATGCAAAAAGTAGAGTATCAACAAAACACTATTTCAAGAAGTGATCCTCACGGGGCAAGATTATTAAAAAAGAAGATGCATTCTTTAAAATCACAAGAAAGAAAGTTAGATGATACTACTATTACTGAATTACCTGATGTAGAAGAAGGTATTAATTTCTTTTTTGAAGATGTGCAAGTTCCAAAGACAAAAGTAGTTCTTAATTTAGATTTAAAAGAGTTAAAGATTGATAATAAAGTTCTATCTAAAAATATTAAATTAGAAGTAATGGGTAATACTCATTTATGTATTGTAGGTAAAAATGGAGTAGGTAAATCTACTTTAATTAAAATTATTTATGAACAGATGAAGTCAAGAGAAGATATTAAAGTAGGTTATATGCCTCAAAACTATGATGAAGTATTAAATAATTATGAATATGTTTTAGATTTTATCGCTCCAAGTAATTATAAAGATGATATAACTAAAGCAAGGATGTATTTAGGAAATATGAAATTTACAAGAGATGAAATGATAGGAAAGATAAAAGATTTAAGTAATGGAACAAAAG